>DASYAT010000117.1:0-7859 GCA_036501205.1 Streptosporangiaceae bacterium
GCCCGGCCTGGGAGCTCTGAACAACGGAGGCCTGGCCATCGTCTTGTCGGTGTCGTGCGGTTCGGCGGGCGACTGCGCGGCCGGCGGGTGGTACTCGACCCCGCTCACAGAGGAGGGGTTCGTGGCCCTCGAGAAGAATGGCCGCTGGGGTGCGGCGATCGAGGTGCCCGGCCTGGCGGTCCTGACCAAGGGCGGGTTTGACTCCCAGGTCAACTCGGTGTCGTGCGGCTCGGCCGGCAGCTGCGCGGTCGGCGGAGACTATGCGAACAAGCGGCAGGGGTCGGAGGGGTTCGTGGCCGTCGAGCGGAACGGCCGCTGGGGTACTGCGGCCGAGGTGCCTGGCCTGACCGCCCTGAACAAGAGCGGGATGTCAGGTGTCAACGTGGTGTCATGCGCCTCGGCTGGCAACTGCGTTGCCGGCGGAGCCTACGGTGACCCGCATGGTCCGAAGGGATTCGTGTCCGGCTAACCCGGCCGCACTGGCAGGCTCGCGGTCGCGGGGGATACCTTTGCGGTCAGGCAGGCGGATTGGGTGGAGGTGCGCGGGTTATGGCCGAGCTGGTCGGGGATCTGGAGCTGGCTGAGTTCGATACCGCCGAGCTGGACGGCGAGCAGTATCACGACCGGCTGGCGGCGATCGGCGAGCACGGATGGCTGGTCAAGTCGCCGATCTCGTACGTGGTGCTGGATCGCGAGTCCGGGGAGTTCTTCCTGCGGGCCCGGGGGACCAGGTTTCCCGGCCAGGAGATCGCCGAGCTGTTCGGCATTACCGGCGGGCGGCTGGCCGAGCAGATCGAGGCCAACATCCTGAACCTGACCGGCGACCGGCACCGGCGGATCCGGAGCCTGGTGTCGCCGGCTTTCACGCCCCGGGCGGCGGCCCGGTGGCGACCGGCCATGCGCGAGATCGCGGCCTCACTGTGGGCAGCACTCGACGGCGCGACCGAGTGCGAATTCGTGTCGGCGTTCGCCGGCCCGTTCCCGGCCAGGACCATCGCCGAGGTCATCGGCGCGCCCCAGGCCGATGCGGCCGAACTGCAGGACTGGTCGAGCTGGGTGCAGCGGCAATTCGACATCAAGGCGCTCGCCGAGCAGCCGGAGCGGATCGAGCGGGCGGTCAACGAGCTGTACGACTACGTTTCCAGTCTGCTCGACCGGCGCCGGCGTGAGCCGTCCGACGACCTGATCAGCACGCTGCTGCGAGCCGAGGAGGAAGGCGACCGGCTATCGGCGGCCGAAACCGTCAACCTGGTGCTCAACGTGCTGGCCGGCGGAGTCGACACCACGGTCGCGCAGCTTGCGCACGCGCTTCGGCTGTTCGCCGCGCATCCTGACCAGTGGGACCTGGTACGCAAGCAGCCCGAACTGGTGCCGGCCGCCGTGGACGAGGTGCTCAGGTACGAGCCGATCACCCCGTTCACCGCGCGGATCTGCACCGAGGACATCGAGCATCGCGGGGTGATCTTCCCGGCCGGGACGATCATCGCGATCTGCGCCGAGCAGGCCAACCGGGAGCTGGCCGACGGTGCCGGAGCCGACTTCGACATCGCCGCCGGGCGGGCGGGGGAGCGGGTGCTCACGTTCGGGGCCGGTCCGCACTTCTGTCTCGGGCAGAACCTGGCCCGGGCCGAGCTTGAGGAGGCGCTGACGTTCCTCGCGCCCAGGATGCCGGGACTGCGGGCCGCCGGGCCGGTGCAGCTCGGCGGGGTCGAGGGGATCTACGGCATCGACGCGCTGCCGCTGGCGTGGGAGGCGCCGCTGGTCTGGGCGGCGGCCCAGGGCTAGGCGTCCGGAATCCGGGCCGACGGGCTCGGCGGCTCGTGCGGCTGCAGGTCGGAGGTCTTGACCAGCACGACCGGGCAGGCGGCGTGGGCCGAGCAGGCCTGGCTGACCGAGCCGAGCATGAGCCCGAAGCGGGACCGGCCCCTGGTTCCCAGTACCAGCAGGTGCGCCTGCTTGGACGCCTCGATCAGCGACTCGATCGGATCGCCCTCGGCGACGACCGAGCGCAGCGGCACAGGCGGGTTCGGCGCGGTCTCGGCCACTGTCTGCAGCAGCAGCGCCTTGGCGCCTTCCTCAAGCTCGTCGCGGTCGAAGCCGCCCGGCATTCCGTAGAACGGCATCTGCCAGCTGAACAGCGCCACGACCTCGCCGGACGGCATGAGCCCGGCCTGGCTCAGAGCCCAGTGCAGGGCCGCCTTGCTGTGCTCGGAAGCGTCGAGCCCGACCACGATCCGATACGTCATGACTGCGCCACCGCCGCTTTCGGTGTTTCGTAGGCCTGCTTGGTCAGGTCCTCCAGGCTCCGGCCGTTCGGCTCGGGCAGCAGCAGGAAGGTGAGTACCAGGCCAACGAGCGACACGATCCCGGCGATGATCTCGGCGCCCCTGATGCCGAGCGAGGAGGCGAGCATCACGGGGAACAGGTAGGCGCCCGCGAACGCGCCCATCTTGCCGGCCGCGGCCGAGATCCCGTGCCCGGTCGTCCGCACCTCCAGCGGGAACAGCTCGGCCGGGAAGATGAACGTCGTCGTGTTCGGCCCGAACTCGGTGAAGAAGTAGCTGATCCCGTAGAGCAGCACGAACGCCCAGGCGGTGGTCGTCACGCCGGTGATGAGCCCGATCATCAGGAACATCGCGGCCATCATGAAGAAGCCGAGCAGCTGGATGGATTTTCGGCCGGTCTTGTCCAGCAGCAAGATCGCGACGATGTAGCCGGGCACGGCGAAGATCGCGAAGATGCCGAGCTGCAGCAAGGTGTCGTGCAGCAGAGAGGCGTTCGGGTTGATCAGCGCGAGGATGGCCGGCGTAGAGATCGTGTTGCCGTAGTAGCAGAAGTCCAGCAGGAACCACGCCCCGGAGGTCCCGATCAGCCAGAGCAGCATCCGCCGGTGCCGCCCGAGGATGCGGAATCCCTCCAGCGCTCCTTGCGGAACCCGGGCGGTCGATTCTGGCGCCGGCCCCTGCGTGGTCTTTTCTCCGGTGGCCTGGGCGATCGCGGTGTGCGCCTCGTCGTGCGCGCCGCCCGCCATGGCGAACCGCGGCGTCTCATGAATCCGCCGCCGCAGGTAGAACACAGCCAGGCCGGGGATCGCTCCCGCCGCGAGCAGGATCCGCCAGATGTAGTCGTTGGAGATGCCGGAGGCGAGCAGGATCGAGGCGAGCAGCGGTCCGACGATCAGGCCGGCGCCCTGCATCGCGAAGACCAGCCCGACCATGCGGCCGCGTGATCTCTTGCCCGAGTACTCGCTCATGATCGTGGCCGACACCGGATAGTCCCCGCCGATGCCGATGCCGAGGATCGCCCGGCAGACCAGCAGGAAGACGTAGCCAGGCGCCAACGCCGAGGCCAGGGCCGCGATCGCGAGAATCAGCACCTCGTAGCCGTAGATGCGCTTGCGGCCGAGGATGTCGGCGATCCGGCCGAAGACGATCGCGCCGACTGCGGACGCGGCGAGCGTCACCGAGTTGAGCAGGGACACCTGAGTTGTCGACAGGTGCCATTCGGTCTTCAGCAGGGCGACCACGATGCCGATCACGAACAGGTCGTAGGCATCGGTGAAGAAGCCCATGCCGGACACGAACATGATCTTCCACTGGAAGCGGGTCACCTTGGACTCATCGAGCGCCTTGAACGCGTCGTGCGGAGCGCCAGGAGCCGGTTGTGCGGTATCGACTGCCACAAGTGAAGATTACATAGAGTAACTATCAGCTACTGAAAGCGACCCCCGATTTAGACGGCACTGTCGGCTATGGTTAATTTTAGGTGAACCTACAGCGACTTAAAAGCAACTCTGAGTAGTCGAATCAAGTCGTGCTGGCCAGCGCCCACGAGGTGCCATCGGGGGAGTCTCTCAGCTCGATGCCGGCCGCGATGAGCGCGTCCCTGATCGTGTCGGCGGCGGCGTAGTCGCCGTCCTTGCGGAGCCGGCCGCGCAGGGCGATCAGCGGCTCGACGGCCGGGCGGAGCCAGTCGGCCGGGTCGGCCAGGCCGGCATCGGCGCTCTTGCCCAGCCGGACGATGAGACCGCGCAGTACCGCCCGGGCCCGGTCGGAATTGTCGTTCTCATCGGTGTCTGAGGCCCAGGCTTCAATGGCGGCTTCAAGGTCCAAGATCGCTGACACCATCGCGTCGCTGTTCTTGTTCCGGACGGCGCCGTCGAACTGGCCTTCGGCGGCGACGGTCACTTCCGGCAGTTCGCCCAGGGCCGCGGCGGGCTCCCGCTGACCGGCCCCTGGCCCAGAGTCGCCGGTGCTGGCACCGGCCGGAGGGGCGCTCCGGCAGGCCTGGCCGCTGACGGCTAGCGTGCGCAGGTCGGCCAGCGAGATCGCCGAGCCGGCCGGCAGCACGGTGCTGACGCCGGCCTTGCGCACGGTCGCGCCGCCCTTGCCAAGCACCTGCGCCTGCTGGGTCACCAGGTCGATCACCAGCGCCGTGTGCTCATCGACGCCGAGCACCGCCGCCTCGGCCGGCAGCTCGCGCTCCAGCATGGCCAGGCGCCGCTCGCCCAGGTAGCAGAACCTGGTGTCGTGGGTGCCGCCCTCGGCGTTGTCGTAGTGCGGGATCACGACCACCTTCAGGCCCAGCACGCTCATCAGGTCGAGGCCGTCGAGCCAGTGCGGATCCGCGCCGACCTTGTAGATCTCGTAGACCGGGATCGCGAGGAAACCTATCGCCGCCGCGGCGGCCGACGCGATGATCGTCAGCCCGGTCCCGGCCGCGATCCGGTCGCGGAGCGCGTCGGCGACCGGGCCGCCACGCCATTTGGACAGCGCATAGGTCGGGCTGCCGGGACCGGCGAACACCCAGTCCGAACTCCGGATCGCCGCGACCCCGGCCGCAGCCGGCGCTCCGCCGCCGGACAGGCAGGCCTCGGTGACGGCGTCGACCTCGAGCCCGACGCTGCGGGCGAAGTAAGCGGCCGAGCGCGAGGAGATGTCGGCGGCGTTCTCCTGGAACGCGTACGGCGTATCGAGCAGGACGGCGCTGGGCTTGCTGGCACCGGGGCGCCCAGGTCCGAGCCGAGCTAGGAGTTCCTTGTGAATCGTCACCATCGTCGGGCTCGTCTCGCCCGAACCCATGATCGCGAGCACGCGGGCCTGCGCCGCATCGCCCATGGTGCTGCCTCCCTGCCGAGGGCCGCATTGAGTTTCTAGCCCTAAAGATGACTCATTCTAGAAACAGGCTAACTAGTGCTAAGCCAACTGCTACCCGGCTGTCTGGCCAACTATCGGCTAGCTGGACAGCTCGCGCTCGGTCGGGGTGCGGAACCGCGGGATCACCCGGACCGGACCGAGCCAGGCGCCGACCCGCTCGGCCTCGGCCTCGATCAGCTTCGTCGCGTCCGCACCGACATCGTCGAAGACCCTGATCGCGATTTCCCCGGCCGGAGTCTGCGCCCAGCCACCGACGATCTGGCCATCGACCCAGATCGTCGGGCCGGCGTTGCCGTTGGTGTCGAACAGCGTCTGCTTATGCTCGCCGAGGTACCAGGAGCGTTCGGCCCAGCCCATGGTGGTCGGATCTAGGGCGGGGAGGAAAGCAACCCAGGGGGTCTGTTCGTCGGTGGAGGCCAGATCATCGGGCAGCACCATGCCAGTACCTCCGCCGAGGTCAACCTCGACCGCACCAAGCGCGGCGAGCGCCAGCTTGGTCTGGGCCACGGTCCAGCCGGTCCACCACTTCAGGTCGGTCGCCGGCGCCGGCCCGAACGCGGCCAGCCATTGCCGGGCCAATTCGACCCTGGCGGTGCCCGCGTCCGGCGGGGCAGCCGCGTGCACGGCTGGGACCCAGTGCTCAAGCAGCGACCAGCGGTACTGCTGGGAAACCCAGGTGCCGATCGGGCGGCCGCGCACGATCAGACCCTGGGCGGCCATCAGCAGCAGGACCCGGCTGGTGATGTTGACCGTCGCCTGGTAGGCCTTGCCCTCGGCCATCTTGAGCTGGGTCTTCAGCCGCGGTTCGGCGGCGGACAGTTCCGTCGCGGCCAGCGGCCCTGGCCGTTCGGTGAAGATACGCAGCACCGAGGCTTCCACGTCGGCCAGCCACGGCCCGGCGTCGGCGACGCCGCCGAGGTCGCGAAGATGCTTGACCAGCGTGGTGCGCTGATCCATCGCGATCTTGTCGGTCGCTGCCGCCTGCACGACCGGCACGTCCCGCGTCGGCAAGATGAACACCGTCCGACGCATCGCGAGCATCCTGACCAGATCCCGGCGCTCGTACAGGCAGTCCTCGATGACGGCGGGCGTCACCGAGGCGGCCGCCCGGGCCCGGATCGACAGGTACACCGTCGCCGGGTCCGTCGAATGCAGCACCACCACCGACCTGGCGACGTCGGCCGGGTCGGTACTGACCGGGTTGGCGAGCCCGTGCCGCACGGCCAGCCGGCGGCGTCGCTCAGCGGCGTCAATCAGATGCATACCCGACATCATCTACCAGGCCACCGACAGCGCTAGCTAAGGCGGTCATCCCTCAAGCTGGCGTACCAGGTCCGCGCGTCTGGCCAGCAGATCCTGGACCTGCCCGTCGAGCTCATCCGCCTGCTGGATCAGCGCACCGCGATCGGCCGGGTCGTCTTCCTCGCCGACATCGGACCGGACGTCCGTGGCTGTCCGGCGCAGATTCTCCACGTCCCGGTCGACCTCCTCGATCTGTCCCCTGAGCTCGCTAGCCGATGCCATCTGTGTTCTCCTCCCGAGCGCACTTACCTGTTCCGATAGATCAGGTCAGTATGGATCCTGCGCCAGATGATATGAGGCTCAGTTCCGACGCATTCGGTTTCTACTGGACTGAGGGCCTGCGGGGCTCGGCTGGCCCGCGACGCGACTCCGACCCTCAAGGGCGGCTCGACCATCGGGATCCCGTCTCCACCGGAATCTGGATCCCCGGTGCCCCGGTCGGCCGGCAACTGGTCACGCCGTCCATCGAAGATGCGGAGGCCTCCAGGGCTTCGCCCTGGCTGGACCGCAGACGGTCGCGGGCCGCCGTCGTTCTGTTAAGCGGAAGCCTTTTGGGTGCTATTTGACGTTTTCTCTTCCGGTTAATTGGCGGGCCGGTGAGCGCGGGCCGGGGTGCGGTGAACTCGCAGGTTCCCGGCAGCGGACCGGATGGGTGCGCACTTTCAGCGGACTCACGTGCCGTTTCCAAGGTCATCGAGCCGCAAGATCATTTATGCCCGGCCCGTGACCTAAGTCAGGTCTTAGTCCCGGCTAACGCTCGACAATTCGGGCAAATTGTGACGCGAATATGTTCTAACTCGGGCTAAGTCGTTCCTGCCAGGGATAGGGAGTACCTAATCCCGGATAGGTGGGCGGAGGGAAGGCCGCCGGGCAAGCTCGCCGATCCGCTAGGAGCGCTGGCCGGAGAGCGCCCGTCCGGTCAGGACCCGGGCTAGGTGCCTTCGATACTCGGCGTCGGCGTGGATGTCTTCGGCTGGCGACGTGCCTTCGGCCGCGTACTCGGCGGCCTGGGCTGGGTCGGCGCCGCTGGCTAGGGCCTGCTCGGTGGCGGTCGCGCGGATCGGGGTTGAGCCCATGTTGGCCAGGGCGACCCGGCCGCCGGTTGCCGCGACGCCGACGATCGCCCAGTCGTTGGCCCGCCGGACGAACTTCTGGTACCCCCACGGGACGGGGCCGCCCGGGGAAGCGGGGCCGCCGCGCGGCACGCGAACCGCGGACAGCAGCTCGTCGGGGCCGAGCACCGACTCGAACGGCCCGACGAAGAAGTCGTCGGCCGCGACGCGGCGGGTCCCGCCCATGCTGAGCAGTTCGACCGAGCCGCCCAGCGCGACCAGCGCCATCGGCAGGTCGGCCGCCGGGTCGGCGTGCGCCAGCGAGCCGCCGATCGTGCCGCGGTGCCGG
>DASYAT010000118.1:0-17349 GCA_036501205.1 Streptosporangiaceae bacterium
CACGTCGGCGGCCGGCGGGACCGGGCGGCGGGACTGGGCGGCGCTGGGCCGCGGGCCAGCTGGGACTGGGGCGCGGGCCCGCTAGGACTGGGCCGCGGGCCGGTGGGACTGGGCCGGGGGACGGCTGGGACTGGGCCGCGGGACGGCCGGCGGGGCAGACGGTCAGCTGGTCAGCTTGGGCAGGACGTCGCGGCCGAAGGCCTCGATCCACTCGCGCTGGTTCCGGCCGACGTTGTGCAGGTAGATCCGGTCGATGCCGAGATCCAGGTAGCGCTGGATGTCGGCCCGGTGCGCGTCGAGGTCGGAGGTGATCAGCATCCGGCCCTCGAAGTCCTCCGGCCGCACCAGCTTGGCCATCTGCTCGAAATCGAACGGTGACTTGATGTCCTGCTTGGGGAACTTCATGCCGCCGTTCGGCCATTCAGTAACCGCGTTCGCCAGCGCCTGCTCGTCGGTTTCGGCCCACGACAGGTGCAACTGCACGATCTTGACCTGGCTGCCAGGCTCCCGGCCCGCCTCCTCCGCACCCGCGTCGAACCTGGCCAGCAACCCGGCGATCTTGTCGGTCGGCGCTCCCGGCGTGATGATCCCGTCGGTCACGCGGCCCGCCCGCTTGGCCGTGACCGGGCCGGCGGTGGCGATGTAGATCGGCGGCGGGGTGGCGGGCAGCGTCCAAAGCCGGCAGGTCTCCATCCGGAAGTGCTGCCCGCGGTGCTTGACGTCCTTGCCGCTGAACAGCTTCTGGATGACCTCGATCGCCTCCCACATGCGTTCAAGCCGCTCAGGCGCCTCGGGCCAGTAACCGCCTACGACGTGCTCGTTGAGCGCCTCGCCAGAGCCAAGGCCGAGCCAGTGCCGGTCCGGATACATCGCCGCCAGCGTCGCCGAGGCCTGCGCGACGATCGCCGGGTGGAACCTGAACGACGGGCAGGTGACCCCAGGACCCAGGTCGCCGGTGGTCCGCTCGCCCATGGCGGTGAGCACGTTCCACACGAACGGCGCGTTGCCCTGGCTCGGCACCCAGGGCTGGAAATGGTCGGCCGCCATCACGCCTTTAAAGCCGGCGGCCTCAGCGGCGACCGTGTAGTCGGTGACCTCAATCGGCCCGAACTGCTCAAGCATCGCGGCATAGCCCACGTGGGCAACGCTCATCGGTAAGCCTCCGTGATCGGACGGTGCGCGTATTTACAGTCGCTAGACTCGCACAGCCCGCCGGCCAGCCGGTCCCCCGGCCAGCACCGGAAGGCCGAGCGACGGCCGGGCGACGGCCGGGCCGGCCCGGTCCTGGTGCGGTCGGCGGGAGGATCAGGCAGCATGGACAGGTGCACAACGCTCAGGTAGAAGCCTTGCGGGCGCTGCTCGCCCCGACCGGCTGGCTCGACCGGACCAGGCAGTTCGCCGGAGCCCTGCGCAGCCGGGCCACGACGCCGCAGGGCCTGCTGATCGTCGGCACTCCTGACGACGAGCCCTGGCACATGACCGCGCACCTGACCGACGAGAGCGAACTGGCCGGCCTGCCAGAACTGAGGCCGACCCTAGTCCGCTGGGCGCCGCCGCCCGGAGCTCCACCGCATCTGTCGATCGGCCTCGAACGGCTGGAGCAGGCGGGCCGGTCGCAGACCCTGCTGGTCGTCAGCGCGCAGGCGGCGCCAGAGAAACTGCTCGACCGCGTCGCCGACGCCAAGAAGGCCGGCAGCTCGATTTTCGCACTCGACCAGGGCGATCCGGAACTCGACGACCTGGTCCACGAGTCGCTCGCGGTCCGCCCCGACCAGGACCCGCTGTCGTTCGACGCCGCGCAGCACCTGGTCACCTTCGCCGTCGGGGATCCGGCCCTGAACCCTGCTCGCCCCAGCACCGCTGCGCCGCCGCCCGGCCTCCGCAGCCGCCTGAACCGACTCCTGGACACCATCAGCGGCCCCCAGGCCGACTAGCGCGGACTGAGCTGTCGCAGACCGGCTAGCGCAGCCGGCTAACACAGACCGGCTAGCGCAGGTTCAGCCTCTGGAATACAGGCCTGACGCCGCGCAAAATTTTCTCCCTCAATCTTGTTTTCAAGATTTGCGGCCGGCTTAACCAGGTTGGCGACGAGCCTTACTGCGACTGAGCGGGCTTGGCGGCCGAGGCGACAAAGGTACCCCGCCCCTGCTTCGTGATGATCAGGCCGCGTTCGCGCAGGATCATCATCGCGTGCCGCAGCGTCTGATACGCGACCTCGTACTCCTCGGCGAGTTCCCGCTCGGCTGGCAGCTTGTGCTCGAACTCTCCGACCTCGATCCTGGCCGCCAGGTGATCGGCGACCTGAACATAGGTGAAGTCTGGCCCGAGCGGATCGATGAGCGGCACGGCATCAACGTAGGCACTCTCCTAGCTGCATAAACCTTCGGCTAGCACTACGTGCTCTAAGTGCTATGAGTGCTTTACTCTTGACCTGTGTTCGAACCCGAGACAGCACCCAGCCAGCCACAAGAGCAGCGAACGTCACCGCGATGGCAGCTAAGAATCGAGCCAGACGGCACCCTGGCCGCCGAGACCACCGGATACAGTCCCCCGCACACCGTCACCGGCGAAACCCTGGCCAGCCTCCGCCGGCAGACCAGGGACCTAGCTAAGCACCGGCGCCAGAGTTAGGCGTCCAGGCTCAGCACCATCGTCGGCCGCTCGATCACGTGGTCATCGCGCAGCGGCCGCACCGCGGTCCCGATCGCGAAGAACTCCGTGGTGTGCCCGCCCCAGGTATGCGAGTGCTGCCTGAGCTGCACGCCGACGATCCCTTCCGCATGCAGCGACTCAGCTTCGGCCTGCATCCGGCTCATGGCCAGTTCCCGCGCGTCGTAGAGAGCCTGCGTGAACTGCTCTATCTCCACGTTCTTGCCGATATTGCCGATCACCGCGCCGAGCCGCTGATGCGCGATGTGGTACACGCACGTGCCCATCACCATGCCGAGCGGCGCGTAGCCGGCCCGGATCAGCGTCCAGAAGTCCTGCCCGGACAGGTCGGAGGTGAACGGCAGGTCCTTGTTGTTGCGCCAGTTCGTCACCCCGCCGCCGCCCGCGTTCGGCTCGGCCTTGACGGCGGTGCCGACCGCGATGAACTCGGCGATGTCCGCGCCGAACTCCTTGAGCTCGACCTCAAGCCTGACGCCGACCACGCCGTCCGCGCCGAGCGTCTTGGCCTCGACTTCCATCCGGGTCATAGCCAGTTCCCTGGCGTGGTACATCGCCTGGGAGAGCACGTCGAGCTCCTGGTTCTTGCTCCACTGACGGCGCTGCAGGCCGACGTGGTAGATCGAGCTGCCGAGCACGAGCCCGAGTGGCTTGAACCCGACCTCCCTGACCAGCAGGAACTCATTGACGGTCAGATCCGAGGTGAAGATCGACCCAGCCTTGCCTGGCTGCAGCTCGGCTAGCCGCAGCATCGCGTCCTGGGGGACGCCAAGAGCACTGGGGTCGGTGGACTGCGTCATAGCTGCTCCTCGGATGCGTCTTGCTCTTTATCTTGCCGGTCAGGCTCAAGTACCTGGAACGTCTGGGGATGGTCATACCGGGCGCGCGAGCGTCGGGCCGCGGCCCGACGCTCGGGGTCGAGCGAAAGCACGGGCAAGCTCGGCCGCAGCGCCGCCCGCCGGTCCCTGGTGAATTGCGTGATCGCGGTACCGATCACCGTGACCTCGGCGAGATGATCACGGCCTCCCATGACGGCTTCGCAGCGCTCCCCGCTGGTCCGCAGGTCCATCCGCTTCACGACAACGCCCTCCGCGTGCACTCGGCTCACGTCAAGCATCAGCTCGTTCCTGGCATCGGCCCGGGTCCGGTTCACCAACTCGGTGTAACCGTGCACCTCGACATTGCCGACGGACCATCTCGTCTGGCCCCGGGCGAGCCAGTCGTCGTGCCGCCGGCCGATCGAGATGCCGAGCACCAGCGAGACTGGCACCATGCCAGCCATGATCAGCTTAGCGAACTCCTGCCCGGACACATCTGAGGTGAATGGCGTCTTCAGCCGCACCCCGCCCGGAGCCCGCACCGCCGTGCCCATGGCCTTGAATTCGACCGTTCCGCCGGGAAATGGCCCGAGTTCGAGCGAGACCCCGACGACGCCGTGCCCGCCGAGCGCCGCGCATTCAGCCGACATCCGGGCGATCGCCCGTCGCCTGGCCTCGTACAGGGTGTTGACCAGCGGCGCGAACGACGCCATCACCCCTGACGACGAGACCATCGTGTAAACCGGCATCTTGGTTACCCGGCGCTCGCTGTAGGTGGGACATTCCTTGCTGGAGGCCACGCCGATGTTGTAGACGGCCGCACCGAGCACCTGCCCGACCGGCTCGAACCCCACCGACTTGATCGCGGTGAACTCCTGCGTGCTCAGAGCTGATGCCCAGGTTCCTGACGCATTGATCTCGCTCAGCCTGGCCATTGCCGTAGCTGGCAAGACCTGGTCAAACCGCTGAGCGGGCACGACAATCGCCTCCCGGTCCGGCTTCGAAAGCTAAATCAGCTCACCGGCCAAGCTATCCGATCACCCAATATGTAGAAAAATTTGCGCGTGCTTTCCTCGTAGTTTCCCAGGGCCAGTCACCGGGCGGGCCAGTCCAGGCCGTCCTGGCCGCGCGGCCGTCAAGGCCGTCCTGGCCGCGCGGCTCAGATCCTGATCCCGCGTTTGCGCACCTGCGCGCGACGCTCAGGATCGAGCGACAAGATCGCCAGGCTTGGGCGCTCCGACGCCCGGTTCGACCGCTTGAAGTGCGTGATCGCCGTCCCGATGAACGTCGCCTCGGCGACGTGATCCCTGGCGCCTTCCTGGGCCTGGCACTCGCGTTCGCCGATCCGCAGGTCCATGTCCTGGATCACCACGCCCTCGCCGCCGTGCCTGGAGACATCGGCCTGCAACTGATTCCTGGCGTCATGCCTGGTCATGTTCACCAGCTCGGTGTAGCCGCCGACCTCGGTGTTGCCGCCCGCCCACCTGGTCTGGCTCCTGGTCATCCAGTCGTCGTGCCTGGCCCCGATCGAGATGCCGAGCACCAGGCTGACCGGCACCGCCCCGTCGTTGATCAGCTTGGCGAAGTCCTGCCCGCTGAGGTCGGAGGTGAACGGCTGCCGCAGCGGCACCCCGCCAGGAGCGCGGATCGCCGTGCCGATGGCATGAAATTCCAGCGCTCCGCTGGCGGCAGGGAACCGCCCGATCTTCAGGCGCACGCCGACGACTCCGTGCCCGCCGAGCGCGGCGCACTCGGCTGCCATCCGGTCGATCGCGGCCCGCCGGGAGGCATACATGGTCTGCACCATCGGCGCGTACATCGCTCCGCGCCCGCTCGACAGCGACGTGTAGCCAGGCCGCCAGCCGGATGTCATCCGGTTGTAGCTGCCGAAATAGCCGCTCGGGCAGCCGTAGCCGCCGGTCCAGCCCATGTTGTAGACGGCGGCCCCGAGGACCTGGCCGACCGGCTCGAATCCGACCGACTTGATCGCAGCGAACTCCTCGACGGTGAGCGCCGAGGACCAGGTCCCGCTTTCCTTGATCCCTGCGAGCCTGGCCCGCGCGCTCTGCGGTAGTCCGGAATCAGCTACGCCCATCCTGGTGATCCCATTCCTCGTTGCGCTGACGCACCGTCTCCAGCGCGTGTTCGGCCGCTTCCTTCGTCGGATACGGCCCTAGGCGGTCCTTTGCCGGGCAGACCGTATCTGACTCAACTGTCTGATGTTTGACGCAGAACCACCAGTGCTGCTCAGTGTCCATGCCAACTAGAATCTCAGACCATGGTAGCCACGCTAAGACCCGGCCGGATTTCGCCGATGCGGCAGGTTCCGGTTCGGATCGAGCGCCCTGAGTACGTCGGCAAGAAATTTCCTAAGCTAGGCGAGCCGGACGTCAAGGACGCCGAGACCATCGAGCGGATGCGGGTAGCCGGCCGGATCGCGGCCCAGGCGCTCGCCGAGGTCGGCCGGCACGTGGAACCCGGCGTCACCACCGACGAACTCGACCGGATCGGGCATGAGTTCCTGTGCGACCACGGCGCCTACCCGAGCACGCTCGGCTATCGCGGCTATCCGAAGTCGCTCTGCTCCTCGCTCAATGAGGTCATCTGCCACGGCATCCCCGACGACACGGTGGTCGAAGACGGCGACATCATCAATATCGACATCACCGCGTTCATCGGCGGCGTGCACGGCGATACCAACGCGACCTTTCTCGCCGGTGACGTTGACGAGGAGTCGCGCCTGCTGGTCGAGCGCACCGCCGAAGCGACGCTGCGCGGCGTCAAGGCGGTCGTGCCGGGCCGGGCGCTGAACGTGATCGGACGGGTCATCGAGTCCTACGCACGCCGGTTCGGCTACGGCGTGGTCAGGGACTTCACGGGGCATGGCATCGGCAGGACGTTCCACTCCGGGCTGATCATCCCGCATTTCGACGACCCGGATGCTGGCCTGGAAATGGTGCCGGGCATGACGTTCACGATCGAGCCGATGCTGACTTTGGGCACGATCTTTTACGACCTGTGGCCCGACGGCTGGACGGCCGTGACCCGGGACGGCAAGCGCACCGCCCAGTTCGAGCACACGGTGCTCGTAACCCAGGACGGGCACGAGATCCTGACCCTTCCTTAGCGGGCTCCGGGGTGGGCAGGCTTGTGGCGCTTGTCGCGCTGACTCTTGCCGCGCTGACTCTTGCCGCGCTGGCTCTTGCCGCGCTGGCTCTTGCCGCGCCTGTTTCTCTTGCCGCGCCTCTTTCCGGTACTGCCTGGGCGGACTCAAACTCGGGGTCGGTGCCTAGCTGCACGGCGGCCGCTCTGAAGGCGGTGCGCCTGCGGATCACGCTCAATGTGCTTCCGGCTGGCTGCCGCGGCCTGACGCCGGTCGACCTGGAGCGGTCGGTCGACGCCGCTGTCGGCTCGGTCGCCGATCACGGCCGGAAGATCCAGCGCCGCCGACTCGCCGCCGTCGCTGACGCCCGTCTCGGTTACCTGATCTCGGTCGCCCAGCGGGGCCAGTCCCGGCCCCGGCCCGAGCCCCGGCCCCGGTCGGTCGCGGCGCCGCAGGCCGGTCCCGCGCCTCGACTCAACATCGGAGTTGGGGCGGCGGCCCTTGTCGCCTGGCTGCTCACCGCCGCGACCGGCGGCTGGCTCCTGCGCGGCTGGCTCCGCCACCGCGGCCCGCGCCGAACCCGCCGTCCCCCACCGGTAATCCTCACCCATTTCGCCCTGGCCACCGCCGGCCTGCTCACCTGGATCGCCTACCTGGCCACCAGCACCCCGGCCGTGGCCTGGCTGGCGGCCGCGCTCCTGCTCCCGGTCGCCGGCCTCGGCCTGGCCACTCTCATCCAGGCGATCCCGGAATCAGCCCCGCGCGCCGTCAGCACCGCGAACGCCGTCAGCACCGCGAACGCCGTCAGCACCGCCAGCGCGGCGAGTGCCGCGAGCACCGCCAGTACCGCGAGGATGCCGGTGGTGACGATCACCGTGCATGGCGCCTGCGCCACCGCCACCTTGCTTCTGGTCCTCCTGGCCGCGATCGCAGCCCGTTAGCCGACCGAGGCCTTGGGCAGCCACCGCAGCCATCTCGGCAGGTACCAGCTGCGCTCACCCAGGAGTGCGAGCGCAGCGGGTACGCAGATCCCCCGCACGACGGTCGCATCGACGAACACCGCGAACGCCAGCCCCACCCCGATCATCTTCAGGTCGATCGTGGACAGCGATGCGAAGATCGAGAACACCGCGACCATGATCACCGCCGCGCTGGTCACCACCCCTGCTCCGGTCGAGATCCCCCCGACCACCGCCTGTTTGGTCGGCTCGCCCCGCCCGCGCAATTCCGCGATCCGGCTCAGGATGAACACGTGGTAGTCCATGCTCAGCCCGAACAAGAACACGAACATGAACAGCGGCACCCAGTCCATGATCCCGCCGAATGAGGTAAAGCCGAGTACCCCCTCCAGATGCCCCTGCTGGAAGATGATCGTAATCAGCCCGTACGCGGCGCCGACCGACAGCAGGTTCAGCCCGATCGAGACCAGCGGGATCGTGACCGACCGGAACGCCACCAGAAGCAAGATGAACGCCAGCGCGGCCACCAGGCCGAATACCAGCGGCACCGCGGACCCCAGCGTCGATGCGTAGTCGTAGCTGTTGGCGGTGTCCCCGGTGACGGCATAGCTGATCCCGTGCACGTGCCCGAGCGTGGCCGGCAAGACCTGGTTCCGGAGCACGAGCAGCGCGTGGGTGGCCGTCGCGCCGCTGCTGTTACCTGAACTGGCCCCGGCCAGCGGCACCGAGATCAGCTCGCCGCGTCCGGCCCCCACCGGCAGCGCGGTGACCGGGCCGTGAATCGCCCCGCCGTCGGCCGCCAGTGCGGTGAGTTTCGACAGCGCTCTGGTCATGCTCGCGCTCTGCACGCCCGCCCCGGCCACCACGACCTGTGCGGGGGCCGGTCCCCCGGGAAAGTCCCGCTGGATCATCGACAGCGTCCGTACGATCGGCAGGCTGGTCGGCAAGTTGATGTTGGGATTGCCGAGCCGCATGGACAACGCCGGGAAGGCCAGCGCCATCAGCGCCACGACCGCCACCCCGCCCCAGACCAGCGGCCGTCGCACGACCCGCGTCACCAGCGCGCTCCACAGCCTGGACTTGTCGCCGCGCGTCCTCGCCTTGCCCAGGAACGGAATCCGGCCCCGATCGGCCCACGGTCCGAGCAGCGACAGCAGCGCCGGCAAGGCCGTCAGCGAGCCGACCACGGCCACGCCGACGACGATCATCGTGCCGATCGCGAACCCGGTGAACATCGTGATGCCGGTGAACAGCAATCCGGATATCGAGATCATCACCGTCAGTCCGGAGATCACGATCGCACGGCCCGAGGTAGCCGCCGCGGTGCGCAGTGCGGCGTGGAAGCTCGCCCCCGCCGCCCGCTCCTCCCGTTCTCGGCGCAGGTAGAACAGCGTGTAGTCGATCCCGACCGCCATCCCGATGATCAGGACCACCTCCGAGGTGCCCTGCCCGATCGGCAGCCACCGGCTCGGGACCGCCAGCAGCGACACGGCCGTCACCACCGCCGTGCCGGCGAGGATCACCGGGATGCTGGCCGCGATCAGCGCGCCGAACACGATCAGCAGCAATAGCAGAGTCAGCGGCACCGACGTCCGCTCGGCCGTGTGGAAGTCCTGACCGAGCATGGCGGTGGCGGCCCGGTCCACGCTCGCGTCGCCCGCCTCAGCGATGATCAGTTCCGGATGCCTGGCCTGCACGGCTGCTACCGCGTGCAGCGCTTTCACCACGGTGTTGTCGGCGTCGTCGTTCGGCCCGGCGACGCGGAAGGTGATCAGCACTCCCCCGCCGCTCGGCGTGATCAACTCCTTGCCGTCCCGGCCGAACGGCGACTCGATGTTCGCGGCCGTAGCGGGCAGATCGCGCAGCGCGGTGACCACCTGTTCGGCTGCCAGTCGCATCGGCGGGTAAGCAGCGAAGGTGCGCTCGGGCCCCGGGTTCCTTGACTGGATCAGCACGCTCTCCGCCGGCGGGGTGACCACGTGCAACTGGGTCAGCATCTGCTCGGCTACACCAGACTGGCCTGGGTCGTACTCGGGCAGATTGCTGGTGCCGGCCAGGTGCCCGACCAGCAGCGCGCTGCCCACCATCAGCAACCAGGCGCAGAGCGCCAGCAACCGGTGCCGGGCGCTCCAGCACGCGATCCGCTCGACTACCGGGCGGTGGCGTCCACTGGCGACTGGAGAGGTTTCATCTGGTGCAACTGATCCGGCCTGCGGGTTCGACGGGCTGATCAGCTGCATCAAAACGAAACCTTCCGGGGGAATTCGGGTTATCTGCTCAGCGCAGCTGAAGAAGGCAAAGTTCCAGCCAGGCTCCAGCTCGCGCTGGATGATGGCGCATTATTCGCGAATTTTCCCGGTATCCGCTACGTCGTCGGGCGCTCCGGGATTAGTTCACGGCCGAATCGAGGCCGGCCCGGGGGCTTGGGACCGACCAGGCCGCGCCTGGACTTCCGAAGGAGACTACCCGCGCACTGCAGCGGACAGGGCGCTTTAGCCGAACCCTGTCCGAACCGCGATATCGTCCTTACCTTGAGTAACGCGGCTACTAAGCCTTTGCGGCCGTCGCGAGCCGCGTCGGCGTGACGAAAATCACGACCATGGGAGAGGATGGCCCGATGGGTGAGCTGATCGTCATCAGGCACGGCGAGACCGCCTGGAGCCGCGAGCTCAAGCACACCGGCCGCACCGACATCCCGCTGACTCCGGCTGGGGAAAAGGCCGCCGCCGCGCTCGCCGGCGACCTAGCGGCGATGAAGATCACCACCGTGCTCGTCAGCCCCGCTCGGCGTGCGATCCGCACCGCTGAGCTGGCCGGCCTGACCGTCACCGCGACCGACCCCGACCTGTGGGAGTGGGACTACGGCGGCTATGAGGGCCTGACCACCGACGAGATCAGGGTTGACCGGCCTGGCTGGTATCTGTGGCGCGATGGCGTGATTCCCGGTGACGCCGAACATCCCGGCGAAACCATCGAGCAGGTCGGCGTCCGGGTCGACCGCGTGCTCGGGCGAGCCAAGGCGCTTCTCGATGCCGGCGACGTCGCTCTGGTCGCCCACGGTCACCTGCTGCGCATTCTCACCGCTCGCTGGCTGGACCTCCCGCCCGCCGACGGCCGGCTTTTCCAGCTCGGCACCGGCACCTTGTCAACCCTCGGCACCGAACACGACGAACCGGTGATCAGCACCTGGAACGTCCCGCCCAGGGCGTTAGATAGACCTGAACCGGAAGAGGGACGACAATGCGACGGTCGCGGCAACGACGGTCGCGGCAAAGATTAGTCCTTAGTTCGGTAGCGACCACGGCGCTGGTGCTGCTCGTTTCCCCGGCGGTCGCCTCGGTCGCCTCTGGGGCCGGCGACTGGTGCGTCAACGGGCCTACACCTAAGCAAATGGCAAGCGGTGGCGGCAGATCACCGTCCCGCAGCCACGGAGCGCCAGCGCGCTAACTGGCCGGGCCTGTCCCAGTACCCGGACCTGTCTCGCCGTAGGTATCTTCACCGACGCGTCCGGAAACTCTCAGCCGTTCGCCGCTTGCTGGCACGGCGGCCGCTGGAGTTTGACGGCACCGCCGCCGTCGGGCCCAAGGAGCGATTCACGAACCTGACCGGGATCTCCTGCCTGACCACCACGATGTGCATGGCATCGGGCTTCTTCCGGATCCTTAGCCCGAACGTGTTCTTTGGCGCCGTCACCGAACTCTGGAAGAACGGCAAGTGGACCCTGTGGAAGGTGTTCGGAGTGGTCACGGGCTTCGCCGCCATCTCGTGCCCGACGGTGAGTCGCTGCTTCGCCGACGGCTACGCGAACGCGGGCGCGTACAACAACGCACTGATCAAGACCTGGAACGGCCGTAAGTGGACCGCCCAGCACCCCGCACAGGCCGCCGCTGCCTATCCCGCCGCCGGATTGGCGACCCAGGCCAGCATCAGCGGCTCACCGGTCAGGGTGTCGTCGATCACCAGAAGGTAGGGCCGGTCGAACCGCAGCGTCGCCTGCGGGAGCGCCACCGCGGTCGGCGCGACGCCCACAGCCGTGGCCGCGCTGGCGACCGTACCCTTCTCGGCCACTGTGAGCGTGGCGGCGTGCTGCACCAAGCCGATGCAGCAGGCCTTGGGTGAGATCCCGGTGAAGTCCGCCGCCGAACTGAAGGCCTGGCCCATGCCGAGCTGGGCCAACTCGGTCATCAGCGATCCGCTCCAGCTCAGCTTGACCTTAGGCAGCGCGATCGACATCTCGTGGTGGCTATCCGCGAGCTTGGCACTGATCGAGGTGAACTCGCCCGCGTCGGGCAGCGTGCAGCTTCCGGAACCCGGCCCGTGGCCAGCAGGCGGCAGCAGCGCGAACATGGCCAGCCGGTGGCCACGATAAGGCAGCGATGCCGCCGTCCAGCCGTCCACGCTGGCGGTCTTGTAGCCCCGGCCGTTCAGGTAGTGCGCCATGACCTGGCCCCCATTGGTCGCGAACGCCCCCGTCGTGGTGAAGGCATGACTGAACGGCTGTGCCCAAGCCGCCTTCAGGTAGAGCGCATTAGTCAGCAGCCAGCCGATCCCGCGCAGCGAGTCCGGCGGCAGCAAGTTGGGGATGTGCCCGTGCGTATCCCGGCCGATCGCCGCGTTGATCGTCTGCCTGGCCGCGTCGGGATCAGAAACCAGCGGCACCTGGTGCAGGCTCGCCCGGTAGTCCGACTTGAGAGCGGAGACATAGGAAGGCCGGGCTGGCAGCGACCGGTCAGCCCAGATCCGGTTGCTTTGCGAGAACACCACTCCAGGCCGCACCAGCGAGGCCAGCAAGTCCGACCGGTCCCGCAGGCCGATAGCCAGCGCCGGGCCCGAGGTGGCCGGCAGGTGCATGACCTTGGCCATAGCTGTCGCCGTTTGGCCACCCGCGCCGAGATAAGCCAGGCCAAGCGCGCTCGACACACTGACCGGCGACAGCGCGATGTTGCCGGCCGCCTTCCCAGCGCAGACCGCGTTGAGCAAACCAAGCCCAAACGCCGTGTCGGCCGAGCCGTAAGCGCGCAGCGTCTTAACCTGCCGGGCAGTCAGCACAACGGGACCGCTGGCACGATGCTGCCTGGTGGCGGCCGCGCAGCCGCCCAAGGCGCAAGCACTGGCAGCAGTAGCGGCGACAGCAATAGCTGCGGCAATCCGGTGAGCGTTCGTCATGCCGATTGGACGCCGCAATGGTGCGGGTGGTTCCCCGTGCTAGCTCAGGCCAGCGCGAGCCGCCGAGGCCACCAGACCGCCAGCCGCCAGACCACCACACGCCAGACCACCAGCCACCAACCGCCAGACCACCGGGCCGCCAGGCCACCAGCCTCCAGACCACCACACGCCCAGACCACCAGCCACTAACCGCCAGGCCACCGGGCCACCGGGCCGCCGGCCGCTAGGCCACCAAGGGTTCGGGCGGTATGCCCAGGTATTGTCTCGGGATCCTGATCATGGTCTGGTGCATGGTCGCCAGCGTGAGCGTGGTGGTCAGGTCGGTGACCGGCAGTGCCGGCGTGCCGTACATCCGCCGCGCCCACCGAGGCAGGCTCGCGAAGCCAAGCGCGTTCATCGGCGGCACCACGAGCCGCAGCCCGGTGAACGGCCACGGAATGTCAGGCACGAACGACCTGACCATCGCCTGCCGCGCCTCAGCGCAGACGTACAGCGATGGCCGCATCCGCTCGTAATACTCCTCAAGCTCAGCCACAGAGCCCGGCACCTGCGCGGAATCCAGGCCCACCACCTCGGCGCTGCGCCGCTGCTCATCGACGAACGCGTCGAGGTCGCCCGCCGACAACCGCAGCCCGCACCGCTGAGCGATGTTGACGTAGGAAACGATTTCGCCGCAGTGCACCCAGAGCAGCAACTCAGGCTCATTGAGCCTGATCACCGAGCCGTCGACGTCGGTGCCCGTCACAGTCGCGTGGATGTGCCGCACCCGCCGACCCGCTCGCTCAACCTCGGCCCGCGTCCCGTAGGTCCTCACCCGAACGAACTCAACCGTCCTGGCAAACCTCCCCCAGGCTTCACCCGGCCGGGCAAAAGCGGTGTTCTGCCAGGTGGCCCGCATCGTCCTCGGATGCAGCGCCTGCAGGTACATCGCCCGCAACCCGGCAACCCACATGATCGGCTCGCCCATCAGCCGCCAGGTAACCGACCCTGGACCGAAGAGCCCGCCGTCATGGGCGGCCAGCCGGATTGAACTAGCGGACATTCTTACCGCAGGCGAAGTCACCGACATACTGCCAGCGTAACGCCGCCGCACCAAAACACCAGGTCATCGGACCGCAGCGGACGCCATGGGTCAACCCCAGCCACGCTGCCGCAGTCCTGGAGCCATTTCAGCAGCATCTGAAGCCGCTGCCCGCCGACCCCGCGACCCTCAACCGCCGCCGACCCCGCGACCCTCAACCGCCGCCGACCCCACCACTACCCTCCGCTCTCCGCCGACCTCCGCTCTCCGCCGACCCTCCGCTCTCGGCCGACCTCCGCTCGCCTACGGCCCCCGCTCGCCTGCGACCTCACCGCCACCCCCGCCTCACCGCCACCCCCGCCTCACCAGCACCCCCGCCTCACCAGCACCCGGCCTGACCAGCACGCCGGCCTCACTACCACCGCTCGTCTCACCACCCCGGCTTCATCTCGTCTCCAGTTCACCCATGGGCGACCCACTGCCCCGACACACCGGCTAGTCCTTCCCTCGCAGTAGCGATTAGTTACTGGAAATGAAGTTCGATTACACGAAGTGACTGTCAGTGGCAGTCGCTAAAATCATCGATAAGACCGCAGGCCGAGGAGGTGATCATGAGCCCGGAACACCGCGAGATCCCGTTATCGAAGACCGGCGCACCCGACGGCCTGTCCTGGTCCTGGCATCTGGACCTCGACACTCTCCTCGACGCCCTGTCCGGCCCTGCGCCATGGCACCGCTCTTCTCCGCTCGCCCCCCATCCGCCCAGACCCGCAGCCAGCCGCAACTCCGATGTGGCCGCACCTAGTCCGGCGGCGCCCACCGATCTCCCGCGAACAGATCCACTGCCAGCAGGTCCCCCGCCCACAGATCCCCAGCCAGCGACTACTAGCTCAGCGCAATACCCCCGGCCGGCCGATCCGCAGCCGGCAACTCCCGGAGCTACTGATCCCTGGCCTCAATATCCCCGGCCCGCAACTCCCGGACCAACAGATCCCTGGCCCACAGATGCTAGGTCCAAGGATCTCGCGCCCGGTGACATTGCCCATGGACCTGCTGCGCCAGATAAAGCGTCGGACGACCCTGCGGCTGGCAATGAGGGGTTGACCGCAGCTGAGTCCTCTTGCGCTGGGTCTGCGGCCCCTTCGGACGATCCCGCCGAGTCGGATTTCGCCGAGTACCTCGATGCGGTAGAGGCGGGCCGAAGTTCTCTCGTCCCCTTGTCGGTAGCGGCGGGCCGGGTCGCAGAGGTCCTGCCGACTGGCCCTGATCTGGCCGCCTGGCTCGCATGCAGTCTCGCCGACAGCTTGGAGGACGGTGCGCTCGCCGGGGCGGCCAACGCGTACCGGCGGCTGGCCGCCTGGGCTCAGGCCGGGGAGTTGGCGACTGTCGCGCAAATGGCATCAAGGTCCGCCGCAGCGGGCAAACACCAGAGCGTCGATGAAGACGGCCGCCCCAGCGCGGTCCCGGCTGATGCGTACGGCCAGGTGTCCCTGGCATTGACGATGTCCCAGGCCGGCGCCGAATGGTGGACCAACCTGGCCGTCGACCTGCAGTGGCGGCTCGCCGCCACCGGCCTCGCCCTCCGTGAGGGCACCATTGACCTGGCCCGCGCCAAGGCCATCGCCGAAGCCACCGGACCTCTCGACGACGCGAAAGCCCGCGCGGTCGAGGACAAGGTTCTGCCCAGGGCCGGCGAGCAGACCACCGGCCAGCTCCGGGCGTCGCTGCGCCGCGCGGTGATCAAGGCCGACCCTGAGGGCGCCGAGCGGCGCCGCGAGCAGGCCGAGCGGCAGGCCAAGGTCGTCCTGTATCCCGATGCTGAGGGCACAGCGTCGCTGTCCGGGCAGAAACTGCCTGGCATCCGCGCCGCCGCAGCGTTCGCCCGGATCACCGCCCTGGCCCGCGCGCTCAAGGCAACCGGCGTCGACGGCGGCATCGACCTCCTCCGATCCAAAGTCCTCCTCGGCCTGCTCCTCGGCACCCTGCCCTACATCCCGCCCCCGCCCAACGCTCCACGCGACCCCGACGTCCCACCCGGCCTCAACCACCCGCCCGACTCCAACGCCACGCCCGACCCAACCGCCACGCCCGGCCCCGACCACCCGCCCTACCCCGATGGGCCGACCGACCTCGACCACCTATCCGAACCCCACTCCACGCCCGATCCGAACGCCACGCCCGACCTCGACCACCGGCCCTGCCCGGATGGGCCGACCGACACTGATCCCGCAGACGGCCGGCCAGCAGACGACGCTTGTAACCCCCACACAGACGACTGGCCCTGGATCAACGACCCCGCGCCCGGCATGCACAAGCCAACACCCGCGCACGACTCATCGGACCGGGACGACCCGCCCCGCCAGGGCACTCTGTCGAACAGCGACGGCGGCTCCTTGCACGACTGGCCTACCAGCGAGGATTTCGCAGACGACGGCCAATCGCCAGCCGACGAAGACTGGCATCGGGACGACGATCAGTCGGGCGATCACCGGCCCTTCTACGACTTCGACGATCCGGTCCGCGAGAACTCACGGGCAGACCCGGTGCCCTGGCCAGAAGCGACGACCTTCCTGCCGCCTGGGCCAGCCGCATTGAAGAACCTGCAACCCGCCGGGAGCGGGTACCTTGACTTGCGGATACCGTGGATCACCCTCACACAAGGCGGCGCCGAACCCGGCTACCTGACCCGCCTCGGACCCATCACTCCGGCTCAGGCGAGCTATCTCGCCCTCCTAGCCACCGCCGACCCAGCCGTTCAATGGCGAATAGTCCTCACCGACCACAGCGGACGTGCCACGGCCGTCACCAGAATCAAGATCCGGCCCGCATCAGCCGGGCCGGCCCGGGCCAGCCCCAGCGGCCCGAGCAGCCTCCTCCACCGCGTCACTGTGATCATGCCTGCAGACGAACTCAGCAGCGTCGTCAACAGTGGCCTACCCGCGAATTCCGACCTGGCGATCGTGGCCGCAGCAATAATGACCGTCGCGAGGAAGGCAGCCGACCAGGCAGCCGAACGAGCCGCCGCCGATGCCGCTGCCGGGGGATGCGCCCATACCCAGGCCAGCCAGGCCTACCAGGTCCCGGCCCGGCTTCGCGAGTTCATCAACCTGCGCGACCTGACCTGCCGGTTCCCCACCTGCCGCCAGCCCGCCGCGCGCTGCGACGCCGACCACACCAAGCCCCACGATCAAGGCGGCCCAACCTGCCTGTGCAACCTTGGCCCGGTCTGTCGCTACCATCACCAGCTCAAACAGCAACCCGGCTGGCGCCTCGAACAGCCCGCTCCCGGCAGTTTCACCTGGACAACGCCCACCGGACGCAGCTACAACGTCCAACCCGATCAGCAAGCCGCCTGAGCGCCTTACACCGGACCACCCGCTCGGCGCCACATACAGGCGGCCCAACCCGGCCAGCGAGTCGCCTGAAAATGACCTCACGCCAACCGCAACCGGCGTTGCGCTGGCCAGGACAGCACAGGTGAAGCAGCAGGTCGCCGCGCTGGCAGGCCACACGACAATCGATCGACCGGCAGCAACGACCCAGCGGAGTTGACGGCTCGACAGGCTGGGGGTCTGCCCGCCCGTTATCCCGGTCCCGGCGGCCCCCGAAGCCGGG
>DASYAT010000119.1:0-23641 GCA_036501205.1 Streptosporangiaceae bacterium
GCGACCGCGTACGGAGTCTAGCCGATTCGCGGGACCAGCGTGAGCAGGGTTGCCTCAGGCCGGCAGAAGAACCTAACTGGGGCGTACGGCGACGTACCGAGGCCGGCCGAAACATGCAGGTAGGCGCGCTGACGCGGCCCAGGGCCGGACGGATGCTGATGCAATCCGCCAGCCCGGTCGCGGTCGATGCCGCAGTTGGTCACCAGCGTGCCGTACAGCGGCAGCCGGATCTGGCCGCCGTGGGTGTGGCCGGCCAGCAGCAAGTCGAACCCGTCGGCAACGAACCGATCAAGATTCCGGGGCTCGGGCGAGTGCAGCACGCCCAGCCGCAAATCCGCGGCCTTGTCCGCCGGCCCGGCGATCGCGCCGTACCGATCCCGCCCGATGTGCGAGTCGTGGATCCCGGCCACCTCGATGTCGAACTCTCCGACTTTGATCCGGCCGCGCTTGTTGTTGGCGTTCATCCAGCCCGCAGCCTCCATGCCCGCGCCAAGCTCAGCCCAGGGCAGGTCGGGAACATGCCGGGAGTGCTCGTGGGCGCTGGTGCGCCAGATGTAGCGGGCCGGGTTCTTCGGCTCGGGCGAGTACAGGTCGTTCGAGCCGTACACGAACACACCCGGCCGGTCGAGCAACGGCCCGAACGCCTCCAACAGCGGGATAACGGCTTGCTGGTGCGCGATCGAGTCTCCAGTATTGACGACTAGATCGGGCTCTGTGGCGTCCAGAGCGCGAATGAAGGACAGCAGCCGGTGCCGGCCAGGGGTCAGGTGCACATCGGAGATGTGCAGGATCCGCAGCGGCCGGGAACCGACCGGCAGCACGGGGACCTCATACCGGCGCAACGCGAACCAGTTGCGCTCAACGACGGCGGCGTAGCCCAAGACGGCCGCGCCAGCGACGGTGGCGGTCCCGAGCATGGTGCGTGGACGCATTCCCATATCGTGCCATGCTCACGGGGGTAACCGGTCCCGGTCACGCAGGCCGGCGAAGAAGCGGCAGGAAGAGGGTCATGTCAGAGCTGAAGGAAAGAATCCGTGCGGACCTTACCGCTTCGATGAAAGCTCGCGATGAGCTACGAACCCGAACATTGCGGATGGTGCTATCTGAAATCTCCAAGGAGGAGGTCTCAGGTTCGGCTTCTCATGAGCTTGAGGATGCAGAAATTATGCGGGTGCTTTCGCGTGAAGCCAAGAGGCGACGCGAAGCGGCCGAGGCCTTTAATGGCGCCGGACGGGACGACCAGGCCGCCGCCGAGCTAGCCGAAGGCGAAGTGCTCGCCGACTACCTCCCGGCCCAGCTCGACGACGCCGAGCTGACCGCCCTGGTGGCGGCCGCGATCGCTGAGACCGGCGCCAGCGGCCCAAGTGCCATGGGTCAGGTCATGAAGGCAGCTAATCCCAAGGTCGCTGGTCGCGCCGAGGGGTCGCGGGTCGCCGCCGAGGTTCGCCGCCAGCTCGCGGACCAGTAACGAGTCGACCCTGGCCTGCCCGGCCCGCAGGGATACGGTGCCGGGCAGGGATGCGGTTCAGCGGCCGTGGATCGGATCGAGAACGTTGTTGCCGGGGCCGCCGCCGTTGTTGCCGGGCCCGCCATTGCCGCCGCCGCCGCCATTGCCGCCACCGCCACCATTACCGCCGCCACCGCCATTGCCGCCACCGCCACCGCCACCGCTCTTCTTCGGCGGCTTGGGCGGTGCGGGCGGGGAGGTACCGCCGCCGAGCGAGAAGTAGTTACCTGGCGGAGTCGGCCAGCCCTTGGGCTTGCCCAGCGCGGCGCGCAGGAAACTGTACTCCCAGGTGGCGCCAGGAGCCATGTCGCCGAACATCTGACCTGCGCATTCCATCTCACCGCCAGGGTACTGACGGAAGGTGGCCTCAGGGCAGTTGAGCATCGCGCCGGGAGTGCCGTCGTACTTGATCGTGGTCGGGTCGATCGGGTTGAACACCGACGAGTAACCGACCAGCGAAGGCGTGTAGCCGGCGAAGGCGGCGTAGTAGCCGCTGTTGGCTGTTCCGGTCTTGGCCGCGGCCGGGCGGCCAATGCCGCGGTCGGACGCGGTGGCGCCGCCGTTCGTGAGCACGCCGGACAGGACCCAGTTGGCGGCGGCCGCCACGCCCCTGTTCAAGACTCGGTGGCAGCCCGCCGACTCGATCGGCATGCTCTTGCCCTTGAGGTCCTCGATCGCCGTAATCGCGATCGGGTGGCAGTAGACGCCTCCCGAGGCCACGGTCGCGTAGGCGCCGGCCATCGACATCGGCGACACGTTGACCGAGCCGAGCGTGAACGAGGCCTGGTAGTCGGCCGGGATGTTCGGGTTGCGCGGACCCGGCTTGCCGATCCACGACAGCAGCGACTTGCCGTCGGCCCTGGTTACGCCCAGAGCCATCGCGGTCTTGACGACATTGCACAGGCCGACGCGGGCTTCGAGCGAGACATAGAACGCGTTGATCGAGGCGGTTGTGCCGAAGTAGAGCGGGATCGTGCCGTTCTCGCCGCCGTCGGAGTTATGCACTTGGAACGGCAGGATGTACTTGTGCTTGCAGGTGTAGAACGGCCCGGCGTATTCCAGGTTGTGCACCTTCAGCGTGTAGCCGAAGGGTAGGCCCTGTTTCAGCGCCGTGACCAGCGTAAACAGCTTCGATGACGAGCCGGTCTGCACGCCGGCTCCGCCGTCGTACGGGGTGTTAACCGCGTAGTCGATGCTGTCCTCGTGCGGGCCGAAGCCGTAGTGCCGGTTGACCGCGATCGCCTTGATGTAACCAGAGCCTGGCTGCACCATCACTTCGGTGTCGACGTCGTGGTTCGGGTTGTAGTAGTTGTTATGCGGCAGCACGTAGAAGACGGCTTTGTTGGCGGCCGTCTGGTCCTTGATGTTCAAAGTGGTGTGGATCTTCAGGCCGCCGGTCGTGATCAGCTCTCCGTAGGCCTTCTTGTAAGCCTTGTCGTGCTTCATGACCGAGAGCACGTAGTCACAGTAGAAGGCGGCGGTCGCAACCCGAGGACTAGTGCACCCGGTCTGCAGCGGCACTGCTGACAAGTGCAGGCCAAGCGGCGCCTTCAGGGCGGTGGCCAGCGCTGCCTTGGAGATGTAGCCCAGCTTCTTCATTTGCTGGAGCACGGTGGCTCGCCGGGTTAGCGCGGCTTTCGGGTTCGTCAGCGGGTCGTATCCAACCGGGTTCTCGACCAGGCCGGCCAGCATGGCCGCTTCGGTGAGCGTCAGGTGCTTGGCCGAAGTAGAGAAATAGCGCTGTGCGGCCACCTGAACGCCATATGCCTGGTTCTCGAAGTAGGCGACGTTGAGATAGGAAGTCAACAGCTCTTCCTTGGTCATGTCGTGCTCGACTAGGGCCGCGGTGCGCAGCTCGGTCAGCTTTCGCGACAAAGTGTCCGACGCGCAGTAATTCTGCTGCCACTTCGTATGGGCGGTCAGGATGCAGGCGTTCTTGACGTACTGCTGGGCCAGGTCAGAGCCACCCTGCACAGCCCGGCCAGACAGGTCGAGGCTGATCGCGCGCAGCGTGCCGTGCACGTCGAGCGCACCGTGAGTCCAGAACCGCGCGTCCTCGATGGACACGATCGCCTGCCGCATGAGCGGAGAGATCTGGTTGTAGCTGACCGGGATCCGGTAGATCGGGTGCGGGAAGCCCGGATAGTAATAGGCCAGCAGGTGCCCGGAGGAGTCGAGCAACTCCGATCTGGACGGCACCTGGCCAAGACCCTTGACCGGTAGGTCATTGAAGGTCTTCGCGGCGTCACGGACCGCGACACCCGCGACACCCACGATCGGGAGCAGGGCTACGGCCGACAGCACTCCGACTGCGAGCGACAACACCGTCAGCATGGCAATGGACTTGACACCGGCGTGGCGGACTGGTCTGGGCACGGATTCAGGTTACGCTGCCCGGCGGAGTGGTCAGATGAGGACAACGAAACGAGGAAAAGTCGAGGCCATCGCCCGAATTCATGCCGTGTTTGCAGCAGTCGACTCCGAATTCGTAACAGTCGGTTGTGGTATGACTACCCACCGCTTCGTCTATAGCCCATCAGGGCTATATGGGAAATGGGCCGCCCGGGGACTAGCGCTGCGCGCCGGAGTTCCGTAAGTTACTCTTTCGCAACCATCTCCGGGGTGCTGCTTTGCGCCGCACACCCGGTCACTTCAGCAAAGCGCCACCCGGCGTGACGACCCGCTCACGGGCGTGACGATCAGGAGGAGTTGGGCCACATGTGGATCACCGATTGGACCGCCCGCGCCGCGTGCAAGGGAACGGACCCCGACGAGTTGTTTGTACAGGGGGCGGCGCAGAACCGGGCCAAGTTGATCTGCCGCGGCTGCCCCGTCCGCACCGAGTGCCTCGCAGACGCACTCGACAACCGAATCGAGTTCGGTGTCTGGGGCGGCATGACCGAGCGCGAGCGGCGGGCGCTGTTGCGCCGCCGGTCCGATGTCGTCTCCTGGCGTGACCTGCTGGAGACCGCGCGGGACAGGTACGTCGCCATCGAGAACGAGCTAGTCGCTAGCTAACCCCCATTGGCCGCGGTTTAGCGCGCGGCCAGGGCAGCCCGCTCAATGATGAGTACCGGCCACTCGACGAAGAGTTTGGCCCGGTGGGCTTCGCCGAAGATCAGCTGCAAGCCAGATGGCGGTCGGTCATTGCCGGCCACCGCCGCTGATTGGCAACCGCCAGTCGGTCGGCCTAGCTGATCAATCGGCGGGTGGTGTTCGTCAGTCGGCGAACGCGGTGCCGATAACCCGAAGGCCGTCGAGGTCGTGAACGTCTTCGGGCTGGGCCGGGATCCGGCCGACGGGCACGAGCGGGTGGGCGGCCGTGAATCGCTGCGCGAGCCGTCGTTCGGCGGCGGCCTGGTGCATGCGCGCGGCGTGCAGCTTCAGCGCGGTTACCGCCAGCGCCGAGGAATCGCTCTCCGGCAGCGACTGCAACGTCTCTACCGCGGCGAGGCTGCGGGCAGCCGAGAGCCTGGCGGCCGGAGACGAATGCACCCGGTTGAGAATCAGGCCGCCGAGCGGCATGCCGTCGCGCTCGAGCCGCTCAACAAAGTAAGAGGCCTCGCGCAGAGCGTCCGGCTCGGGTGCGGCGACGACCAGGAAGGTCGTACCGGGGGTGCGCAGCAGCCGGTAGGTGTACTCGGCCCGCTCCCTGAATCCGCCGAACATGGTGTCCATCGCCGAGACGAATGTCTGCACATCCTTGAGCAACTGGCTGCCGATCACCTTAGTGACGACGCCGGTCACCATGCCGAAGCCGGCGTTCAGCACTCGCAGGCCTGCCTTGCCGCCAAGCCGGGCCGGCGCGACGAGCAGCCTTAGCAGCCGCCCGTCAAGAAACCGGCCTAGCCGCTGCGGGGCATCGAGGAAATCGAGCGCTGACCGGCTTGGCGGAGTGTCCACCACGATCAGGTCCCACTCTTCGGCCCGGCGCAGCTGCCCCAGCTTCTCCATGGCCATATATTCCTGCGTGCCCGCGAAGCTGGACGACAGCGATTGGTAGAAGGGGTTAGCCAGGATCTGGGCGGCCCGGTCGGGATCGGCGTGCGCCTCGACGATCTCGTCGAAGGTCCGCTTCATGTCGAGCATCATCGCGTGCAAACTGCCGGCCTCATCCGACTCTGCGGCCTCATCCGGCTCTCCGGTGCCGTCGGCCTCACTGGCGTCGGCGGCAGCACCGTTCTTGCCTAGCGAGACCGGCCGGGGCGTGTTGTCGAGCACCGTCAGGCCCATCGACTGGGCTAGCCGCCGGGCCGGATCGACGGTCAGCACCACCACGTGGCGGCCGCGCTCGGCGGCCCGAAGCCCGACGGCGGCGGCGATCGTGGTCTTGCCGACGCCGCCCGAGCCGCAGCAGACGATGATCCTGGTTCGCCGGTCATCGATCAGCTGATCCACAGCGAGCGGTACTGGCCGATGGGGGGACGCCCCCCCTCCAGCCCCCCGCGTGGTGGGCTTAGGCGTCATGCGGCACCCTGCTCGCGCAGCGCCTGCGCCAGCCGGTAGAGCCCGGCCAGGTCGATGCCGTCTGAGATGAACGGCAGCTCATAGCAAGGCTGGCCCGCCGCATCGAGTTGCTTGCGGTGCACCGCCTGGGTCTGCTCGGTCCTGGCCTCGTCGGCGAGTTCGGCCGCCAGATCGGCCGCCAGGCTGGCGTCCTCGCCGAGGCCGGCCGCCTTCAGGGCGATCTCAAGCGCCTCGGTGTCGCGAGCGACCTGGTCAGGGCCGCGGTCCTGCGCGAGCCGGTCGGACAGGCCTTGATCAGGCCGGACCTGCCGCATCATGTTCACGAAGATCCCGCCCGGCTGAATGCCGCCCTTGCCGACTTCCTTGAGCTCGGCGATGCCGTCGAGCGTCTCCTGCACTGGCATCTCCTCAAGCAAGGTCACGAAATGCACCACCGTCTGCGGCGACCTGATCACCTTCTGCACGGTATCGGCGTGATTGCGGATCGGTCCGACCTTGGCCAGCCCGGAGACCTCGGAGGAAACGTTGAGAAACCGGCCGATCCGGCCGGTCGGCGGGGCGTCCATCACCACGGCCCCGTAAACCGGGCTGCCGCTCGACTTGCGCCTGACCGCCTCGGCCGCCTTGCCGGTGAGCAGCACGTCGCCGAGCCCCGGCGCGATCGTCGTCGCGAAGTCGAGCACCCCGAGCCTGGTCAGCGCTCGGCCGGCCTGCCGCATGTTGTAGAACATCTCGAGGTATTCGATCATCGCCGACTGCGGGTCGACCGCCAGCGCGCGCACGTCGCCGCCCGGTCGGCCGTCTGAGGCAGGGGCCACCGCGACCCTGCGCTCCTCGTAGGGAAGCGGCGGAACGTCAAACAGTTGCGCGATGCCCTGCCGGCCCTCCACTTCCATCAGCAGAACCGGCTTGCCGTCCGAGGCCAGCGCGAGCGCGAGCGCGGCCGCGACAGTGGTTTTCCCTGTCCCGCCCTTGCCGGTGACGACATGCAACCGCACGCCGTCCCAGTCCTTATCCCGCACGCTCACCCCCCGAATCTACTGTGTTGTCCCCACCCCGCTCGCCTCCGAACAGCATCGGGGCCGCGGCAATTAACGGGAGGGGGTGAACCGCGACTACGCTGAATTCGTAGGACTGCGGACGGGTTTTGAGTCCGGAGCTAACTGGATAAAGAAGGTGTCGGCCAATGAGTGCTGCAGGTGCTATCGAAGGGATCGTGGCGTTCGTCGCGGCGGGCGGCCTGGTCATGCTCGGGCGCAGCGTCAAGCAGGTACAGCAGTTCGAAGAGGGCATAGTGTTCCGGTTCGGCCGGGTTCTGCCGAGGACGCGCCCTCCTGGCCTTACTTTCATCCGGCCGATCGGCGACCGGCTGCAGAAGGTCAACAAGCAGATCATCGCCATGGCGGTGCCCGCGCAGGAGGGAATCACCAAGGACAACATCAGCGTCCGGGTCGATGCCGTCGTGTACTTCAAGGTCGTGGACCCGATCAAGGCGACGATCAACGTGCAGAACTACATGTTCGCCGTATCCCAGCAGGCGCAGACCTCGCTGCGGTCGATCATCGGCCAGTCCGAGATGGACGAACTGCTTTCTGACCGTGACCGGGTGAACCGGCAGCTCTGCCGGATCATCGATGAGCCGACCGAAGGCCCATGGGGCGTCAAGGTCGAGCGGGTCGAGATCAAGGATGTCTCGCTGCCGGAGGGCATGAAGCGGTCGATCGCCCGTCAGGCCGAGGCCGAGCGTGAACGGCGCGCCCGGATCATCGTCGCCGACGGTGAGTACCAGGCGTCCAAGCGGCTCGCCGCCGCCGCCAACGTGATGGCCCGCGACCCGGCCGCGCTGCAGTTGCGATTGCTGCAGACCGTCGTCGAGGTCGCCGCCGAGAAGAACAGCACGCTGGTGATGCCGATCCCGGTCGAGCTGCTCCGGTTCTTCGACCGGGGTTCTGGCCAGGTCTCGCACGTGGGCGAGGACACCGGAGAGGCAGAGGTCGCGGCAGCGGAAGCGGCGATCGAGGGCGCCAAGCCCGATGATCAGGCCGCGATCGGCAACGACCAGCTCGCGATCGGTCAGATTCCCGAAGTCCCGATCCCCGAAGTCCCGATCGAGCCGCCGGCCATCGACGATCTCTCGATCCCGCCCGTCCCGCCAGAAACGAGCTGAAATCCGCCCGGGCCTGACTTCCAGGCCAGGCCCGGGCGGACGGCGGGGCCTGGCCGAGGAGACGGTGCTGCGGTCGTCGGCGGAGGCAGCGGCTAAGGTATCGCCCATGCAGAAGTGGGAGTACTCGACGGTGCCGCTGCTCGTTCACGCGACTAAGCAGATCCTGGACAACTGGGGCGATGACGGCTGGGAGCTGGTGGCAGTCATTCCAGGCCCGAACTCGGAGCAGTTGGTCGCCTACCTGAAACGGCCGAAGCAGTGACCGGCCCCGGCGGTGCCAGCGACAACAGTGCCAGTGGCGATGGACGCACCCCGGACGAGCGGCTCGCCGACCTCGGCCTGACGCTGCCGACCGTCGCTGCGCCGTTGGCCGCGTACGTCCCGGCCGTGATCGCGAACGGCTTCGTCTACACGTCGGGCCAGCTTCCGTTCGTCGATGGAAAGCTGCCGGCCACCGGCAAGGTTGGCACCGACTTGGACGTAACCGAAGCGGCCGGACTAGCTCGGATCTGCGCGCTGAACGCCATCGCCGCCGCCGCCTCAGTCACCGGAGGCCTGTCCGGTATCAAGCGGATCGTGAAGGTCGTCGGTTTCGTCTCCAGCGCTCCCGATTTCACCGCCCAGGCCCAGGTCATTAACGGGGCCAGCGAGTTGCTGATCGAGGTCTTCGGTGAAGCGGGCAGGCACGCCCGCAGCGCCGTCGGGATGGCCGTGCTGCCGCTCAACACGCCGGTCGAGGTCGAGCTCGTCGCCGAGCTAGCCAACACCGCGCTGGCCGACCCCGCCGGTAGCTGAGCCAAAGGCCCGGCAGTGCCCAAGGTACGACTACCTGATCAGATAGCCGACATGGTTCGCGATGTAATCGAAGGCCGGAAAGAGCCGGTCACCCCGCGCGACGCCGCCACCGTCATGCTGCTGCGCCCGGCCGCGGTGCTGGCCCCGGCTGGCGCCCCCCCGGAACCCCCCGCGGCGCTGGCCCTGGGGACAACCCCGGAGGGTATCGCGACCGGCTACGGCTTCGAGGTCTACATGCTGCGCCGCAAGCCGACGATGGCGTTCGCGCCAGGTGCCTACGTCTTCCCCGGTGGCTCGGTCGATCAGCGCGACGCCGATGAGGAAGTCGCCTGGGCCGGCCCGGACGTGGCCACCTGGGCCCAGCAACTCGCCGCCACCCCGCAACTGGCCAGAGCGCTGGTCTGCGCCGCGGTCCGCGAGACGTTCGAGGAGTCCGGCGTGCTGCTGGCCGGACCGACTGCCGAGAGTGTCGTGGCCGACACCACTGGTGATGACTGGGAGGCCGACCGCCAGGGGTTGCTTGACCGCTCGCAGTCACTGGCCGAATTGCTGGAGAAACGCAGCCTGATACTGCGCTCTGACTTGTTGCGGCCGTGGTCGAGATGGATCACTCCGGCGCTTGAGCCGCGCCGGTTCGACGCCCGGTTCTTCGCCGCGGCGCTACCGGTCGGCCAGCGAACCAGAGACGTCGGCGGTGAGGCATCGGCGGTGCAGTGGATCTCACCGGCCGCAGCGCTTGACGCCGGCCGGGACAGCCAGATCGAGCTCTGGTTCCCGACCGCGATGACGCTGGCTGAGCTGGCCGACCACGAAGACGTCGACTCCGTGCTCGCGGCGCACCGCGAGATCGCCCCCCGGCTTCCTGAGCTCTCTGTCGAGGACGGCGAGGTCTGGCTGTCGGCGCCGGGCGACAAGGAGTACCCCCTGTGACCGGGCCGGCCTCGGGTAGCGGTGACCAGCCCACCAATCCGATCGACGGCTCCGGCACGGAACGAGCCCGGTGCGTGCTCGCGCCGAATCCGTCGCCGATGACGCTGGACGGCACCAACACCTGGCTGATCGCCGAGCCGGGCGCGACCGAGGCGATCGTGATCGACCCGGGCCCAGAGCACCAGGGCCACCTGCACCGCGTCCACGACACCGCCGAGCAGGCTGGCCTGCGGATCGCGCAGATCATCCTGACCCACGGCCATCCCGACCACTCCGAGGGCGCGCGCACCTTCGCCGACCTCACCGGCGCGCCAGTCCGCGCGGTCGACCCGACCCACCGGCTCGGCAGCGAAGGGCTGCCACCCGGCGCGGTAGTCAGCGTCGGCGGCTGCGAGATCGAGGTGATCGCCACCCCTGGTCACACCATCGACTCGGTCAGCCTGTACCTGCGCGCCGACGCGGCCGTTCTGACCGGCGACACCGTGCTCGGCCGCGGTACCACCGTCATCGCCCACGACGGCAACCTCAGCGACTACCTGGCCTCGCTCGGCACGCTACACGCCCTTGCCGACGAAACTGAGTTGCGCGCGCTGCTCCCCGGGCACGGTCCGCTGCTCGATGATCCGCTTGGTGCTCTTGATTTTTATATAAAGCATCGCGCGGAGCGGATCACCGAGATCAAGGCCGCTCTGGCCGCGGGGGATCGCACCAAGGACGAAATCGTGGCCCGCGTGTACGCGGAGGTGCCTCAGGTGCTTTGGCCTGCAGCTGCGCAAAGCGTTACCGCTCAGCTCAAATATCTAGCAGAACGGGGCGAACTACCTGCAGATATGACCGCGACCTGAGGTTTTGCCCGCGGGGGTTCCGGGGGTCGTCCCCCGGGCAGAGCCGGTGTCTACCTTGCTCTCCGCCGCAGCCGATCGGGATCGATCAGCAGGACCGACTTCGCGGAGAGCTGGATCCAGCCTCGGGCCGCGAAGTCGGCGAGTGCCTTGTTGACGGTCTCCCGGGACGCGCCGACCAGTTGCGCCAGCTCCTCCTGGGTCAGATCGTGGCTGACCAGCATCCCGATCTCTTGCTCGGTGCCGAACTTGTCGGACAGCTCGAGCAGCGCCTTGGCGACCCGGCCGGGGACGTCGGTGAAGATCAGGTTGGTGTTGGCGTCGGTGATGATCCGCAGCCGCTGGGCGAGTTCGCGCAGTAGCAGCAGCGCGATCGCGGGCCGGTCGGTCAGGACCTCGCGCAGGTCGTTGTGCGCGATCGCGGCCAGCCGGGCGTCGGTCACCGCGCTAGCGTTCGAGGTGCGGTACGTCGGGTCGAACATCGCCAGCTCACCGAACATGTCACCGGGTCCCTGCACCCGGACGAGTACCTCGCGGCCGTCCGAGGACGTTCTGGTGAGCTTCACCTTGCCCTCGATGACCACATAGAGCTGGTCATCGATGTCGCCCTCGTCGTAGAGCCGGTCGCCGCGCCGCAGCGTGACCACGTGCACGTGCGGCCGCAGCGCGCTGGTGTCGCCGTCGCTGAGTTCCTTCAGCAGTGGTGTGGTGCTCAGCATCGCGGCGTCGTCTTCGGTGAGATCCCCGCGCACTGGCGACCGGCTGGCGGTCTTGTCAGACTCAGTCACCCGGCCCCCCTCCTCGCCTCAGTTGTCGCCGGGCGGCATTGTGCCGGACAGCAGCACTAGCCGCCACGGGAGTCGTCTTGCCCATCTTCGCTGTCCGCAAGCCGTTTCCGGCAGGCCTCAATTTCCTCATCGGCGGCCTCCTTGCCGGTCCACTGCGCTGTTTCTACTTCCTTGCCTGGCTCCAGCGCCTTGTACACCTCGAAGAAATGCTGGATCTCAAGTCGGTCGAATTCCGGTACATCGGTGATGTCCTGGAACTTTGTGACCCGCGGATCGGTGGCGGGCACGCAGAGCACCTTGTCGTCTTTGCCCTTTTCATCCTTCATCCTGAACATACCGATCGCGCGGCACTTGATCAGGCAGCCTGGAAAAGTCGGCTCTTCGAGCAGGACGAGCGCGTCGAGCGGATCGCCATCCTCGGCCAGGGTGTGCTCGATGAAACCGTAGTCAGCCGGATACCTGGTGGACGTGAACAGCATTCGATCGAGCCGGATCCGGCCGGTGTCATGATCCATTTCGTATTTGTTCCGCTGGCCCTTGGGGATCTCGATGACCACATCGAACTCCACGGCTGTGAACTCCCTACCCGGCAGGTGATTGCCGCGTTGCTTCGGCGTGTGCCTCAGTTGTGATGTATACCCTCGGTGTTGGCCGGCTGTCGATGTGAGGCCGCCCTCCTGCTTTTTTTGGGGGGTCTTGGGGGTAGTCCGCCAGGAGCCAGCAGAGATCGGAGGGCGCAGGTTGAACCGGCTGGCGCAGATGGCAGCCCTGTGTTTGGCGTTGCTGTGCCTGTTCACGATCGGTGCGGGCGCGGCGGTCGCGAATCTGCTGCCGGCTCGGCTTGACCTGTTCAAGCTGCCGGTGATCACTGGCTCGGTCCGGGCCAGTGCGGGCGGTGAGCTGAGCTCGGCCGCCAGGTCGGGTCGAAGCGGGTCGCGGTCGCCGACTCCGGCTGGGGTGGCGGCCAAACTGTCCGCGATGATCGACTCGGGCCAGCTTGGCTCGCAGGTCGGTGCGCTGGTCGCGGATTACTCGACTGGCAAGGTCCTGTTCTCCCAGAACGACGACACCGGGTTCACGCCGGCCTCGACCACCAAGGTGGCGACGGCCGTCGCCGCAATAGACACGCTGGGAGCCGGGGCCCGGTTCACGACCTCGGTCGGGTTGACAGTTTCAGGCGGTACTGGCGCGGGCGGTGCCGGAAAGCCGGTCATCGTGCTGATCGGCGGCGGCGACCCGACGCTGTCGGCCGGGCGGTACCCGGCCGGCTTCTACCCTCGGCCCGCGGCGCTGGTCACGCTGGCGGCGCAGACGGCGCGGGCGCTGCACGCCAAGGGCATCAGCTCGGTGCGGCTGACCTATGACAACTCGCTGTTCGTCGGCCCGGCGCAGGCGGAGGGCTGGCCGGAAGGCGGCGCGAGCTATATCGAGACCGGCAACGCCGCCCCGGTCACCGGGCTTGAGTTGGACCAGGGCCGGCTCACCGCCGACGGCCTGCCGCAAGATAGCGACGACAACTCGAACTTCACGCCCCGGTCGATGCATCCAGGGCTGGACGCGGTGCTGGCGTTCGCCCGGTTCCTGCGCAAGGACGGCATCAAGCTCGGCGGCGGCGGCGGCGCGCCCAAGCAGTCCCAGCCCGGCCAGCAGGACGGCAAGATGATCGCGTCCGTGCGCTCGGTGACGCTGGCCGAGATGGTCCAGTGGATGCTGGAAGAAAGCAACAACATGATCGCCGAGACCCTGGCCAGGCACGTGGCGATCGCCACCGGCAAGCCGGCCACGTTCAGCGGCGCGGCCGCGGCGGTCGGGGCGGTCGATGCCAAGCTGGGCGTGCATGGCATCCACCTGGTCGACGGCAGCGGGCTTTCGCCGCTGGACAAGATCACCCCGCACGCACTGGTCAAGCTGGTCGAGCTGGCGGCCGGCCAGGACAAGCCTGGCCTACGCTCTGTCATCACCGGGCTGCCGGTAGCCGGATTCTCTGGGACGCTCGGGCCCGGGAGTTTCTTCGGGCCGTTCGGCCGGGCCGGACTCGGCGTGGTCAGGGCGAAGACCGGCAACATTTCCGGGGTCGCCACGTTGACGGGGATCGCATACGCCGCTGACGGGGACGTGCTGGCGTTCGCGTTCATGGGGAACGAGATCCCCAAGAAAGACGGTCTGCCGGCCGAATCCGCGCTGACCGACCTGGCCACTGCGATCGCCGGATGCGGCTGTCGCTGATTGCTCGATCTCCCCGCCCCGGCAGTTCGATCTCCCCGCCCCTGACTGCTACCCGGCCCGCCCCTGAGTCCTGCCCCGGCCGCCCCGAACTCCCACCCGGCTGGACAACGTACGGTGTAGGGGTGAGCAGCTCGCAGATGATCGACTGGAATGTGGCCGAATCGACCGCCACCCGCTGGGTCAGGCCTGGCCCGCAAGTGAGCCTCTCTGAGGCCAGGATGGTGGTCGCCGAACTGCGCACCCAGGCCGCGCTGGTGGCCGACCCGGTGCGCGAGGTCACCGGGCTATCGGGTGACAGCGATGGCGGCAAGGTCGCCATCGTCGACCGGCCCGGCTGGATCAGGGCGAATATCAGCGGCTTCCAGGTCGTGCTCGACCCGCTGGTCGAGCACATGCAGGAAATGGGCGCGGTCCCGGCGGGCGGCTCGGTGCTGACCGCGGTCGGGTCCCGGGTGACCGGCATGCAAGCCGGCCTGATCTTGTCCTACCTGGCCAGCCGGGTGCTCGGCCAGTACGAGCTGTTCCTGCCGCCCGACCCTGATGTGCCGTCGACGCAGGCGCCGCCTGGCCGCCTGACGCTGGTCGCGCCGAACATCTTGATGGTGGAGCGCGAGCTCAAGGTCGATCCAAGCGATTTCCGGCGCTGGGTCTGCTTGCATGAGGAGACGCACCGCACCCAGTTCACCTCAGTGCCGTGGCTGCGCCCGTACGTGCAGGAGCAGATGACCGAGTTTTTGCTCGCCTCCGACCTCGACCCCGCCTCCATCTTGAGCCGGATGCGGGCCGCTGCCGACGCGGTGACCGGCGCAGTGCGGGGCGGGGACGGCGAAAGCTTGATCGAGGCCATCCAGAGCGCGCGGCAGCGGGAGATCCTGGACCGGCTGACCGCCGTGATGACCCTGGTCGAGGGACACGGTGACTACGTGATGGACGCGGTCGGCCCGGCTGTGGTCCCGAGCGTGGAGCACATCAGGTCGAAGTTCAACTCGCGGCGCTCCACCGGTAATCGGGGCGAGCAGGTAATCCGGCGGATCCTCGGCATCGACCTGAAGATGCGCCAGTACCAGCAGGGATCGGCGTTCGTGAAGGCGGTCGTCGAAGAGGCCGGGATGAGCACGTTCAACCTGGTCTGGACGTCGCCGGCGACGCTGCCGACCAAGGCCGAGTTCAACGACCCGACCAAATGGCTGGAGCGGGTCGGCGGTGGGTCCGGCCGCCAGCTGAATCCCGGCGTGGCATGAGGTGCCACTCGAACGGCTGAGCCCGGCGGTAGCCGCGGTCCGGGTGGCCGTGCGCCGCGGGCTGGCGGCGGCGCTTGCCCACGAGGCTGAGGCGGTCAAGCCAGACGACTTGGTGCTGGTCGGATGCTCGGGCGGGCCGGACTCGCTGGCGCTAGCGGCAGCGGTGGCGTTCGAGGCGCCCAAGCTAGGTCTGCGAGCAGGCTCGGTGACCGTTGATCACGGGCTCCAGGCGGAGTCGGCCCAAGCGGCGGCGGGCGCGGCGACGACGTTGCGCGGGCTCGCTCTTGACCCGGTGCTGGTAATCGCGGCGGATGTGGCCGAGCGCGGGGCCGGGCCGGACTACCCGGGACCCGAGGCAGCGGCCAGGCGGGCCAGGTATGCCGTCTTTGAGCTGGCGTCCAAAGAGACCGGGGCCACCGCGATCCTGCTCGGCCACACGATGGATGACCAGGCCGAGACTGTCTTGCTCGGGCTGGCTCGCGGTTCCGGCGCCCGGTCGATCGCTGGCATGGCCCCCGCCGCGGGCGGCTACCTGCGGCCGCTGCTCGGATTGCGCCGGTCCCAGACCGTGGCGGCCTGCGCCGCGCTCGGCCTTGAGCCGTGGCACGACCCGCAGAACGACGATGCCGCGTTCACCAGGACCAGGGTGCGCACCCAGTTGCTGCCGCTGATGGAGCAGCTGATCGGGCCGGGCGTGACCGAATCGCTGGCCCGCACGGCCGGACAGTTGCGTACCGACGCCGACGCGCTCGACGACCTGACCACGACAGCCGCCGGCCGGCTGATCGGTGACTGGCCGCCGGCTGGGTCGCCTAGCCCGAGGTCGGTCTCCGTTTCCGAAGTGGCCGACCTGCCGACAGCGATCAGGACCAGGCTGCTCAAGCGAGCCGCGATCGCGGCCGGTTCGCCGGCCGGTGCGCTGACCGCGGTGCACGTGGGCGAGCTCGATGCCCTCATTACCGACTGGCACGGCCAGCGCTGGCTAGACCTGCCCGGCGGTATCCGGTGTCAGCGGCGGTATGGCAGGCTGCACTTCACCGGTTAGTTGGAAACCGGCCACTAGGAATCGGCTAGAAGGGGGCGTGGCCTAGGTGGATGCCAGCGACATGGGCACCGACCTGCTGAAGGTACTGATCCCGACCGACCGGCTGCAGGCGAGGATCGCCGAACTGGCCGCGGCGATCGACGCTGATTACGCTGGCCGCGAACTTCTGCTCGTCGGCGTGCTCAAGGGCGCGGTGATGGTGATGGCCGACTTGGCCAGGGCCATGCACCTGCCGGTGAGCATGGACTGGATGGCGATCTCGTCCTACGGCAGTTCGACGACCTCCTCCGGAGTTGTGCGGATACTGAAAGACCTTGATGCCGACATAACCGGCAAGCACGTGCTCGTGGTCGAAGACATCGTCGATTCCGGCCTGACCCTGTCCTACCTGGTCAACAACCTGGAAACGCGCGATCCGGCTTCGGTCGCGGTGTGCGTGCTGCTCCGCAAGGACGCCTCCGCGCAGATGCCGGTTGACGTGGCCTACACCGGCTTCGAGATCCCCGACGAGTTCGTTATCGGCTACGGTCTCGACTATGCGGAGCGCTACCGCAACCTCCCGTTCATCGGAACGTTGGCTCCGCATGTTTATGCCTAGCGTTTTGAGGGCCGCATCACCGGGGGAACATCTCGGAAGTTGAATCGCGTTTACATGGGTAGAGGCGGAGCGTAGGGCACGCGGCTTCCTGAAGTGCCGCCTACAGACATACTGTGCGTTCCTGCCGACTGGCGGCAGGACACGAGGCTCGGCAGGAGGTACCGGCCCCGGCTCGCCCGGAGCCGTTAATCGATGGATCTGAAGCGCATTTTCCGCGGCTGGATGCTTGCCATCCTGCTGGTCTTCGTGCTCCTCATTGTGGTGCTCAAGTTCACCGGCTCCAGCCAGTACACCAAGGTGGCCACCTCGCAGGTCGTCAAGCTGGTCGAGACCCAACAGGTCAAGACGGCGACGCTGACCGTGCCGACTCAGGAGATCCAGGTCACCACCTTCAAGGGCAGTCAGTTCGAGGCCGCTTGGGCTGGCAACCAGGTGAACCAGCTGACCAATGCCCTGCAGAGGCAGGCCGACGCCCCGCACAGCAAGGTCAGCTACATCGTTGATAACCCGCAGGGCAACTCGCTGCTTGGCGTGCTGCTTGGCTGGCTGCCGTTCATCGTGATCTTCCTGCTGTTCTTCGTCTTCATGAACCAGATGCAAGGCGGCGGCTCGCGGGTCATGAACTTCGGGAAGTCACGCGCCAAGCTGATCACCAAGGACACGCCGAAGACCACGTTCGCCGACGTGGCCGGTGCCGACGAGGCGATCGAGGAACTCGAGGAGATCAAGGAGTTCCTGCAGGCCCCGGCCAAGTTCCAGGCGATCGGCGCCAAGATCCCGAAGGGCGTGCTGCTCTACGGCCCGCCTGGTACCGGTAAGACGCTGCTGGCCAGGGCGGTGGCCGGAGAAGCCGGAGTGCCGTTCTACTCCATCTCAGGTTCTGATTTCGTCGAGATGTTCGTCGGCGTTGGCGCGTCCCGTGTCCGCGACCTGTTCGAGCAGGCCAAGGCCAACGCCCCGGCGATCGTGTTCGTCGACGAGATCGACGCGGTCGGCCGGCACCGTGGTGCGGGCTTCGGTGGCGGGCACGACGAGCGCGAGCAGACGCTGAACCAGTTGCTGGTCGAGCTGGACGGCTTCGACACCAAGGGTGGCGTGATCGTCATCGCCGCCACTAACCGGCCCGACATCCTTGACCCGGCCCTGCTGCGGCCAGGCCGGTTCGACCGGCAGATCGTGGTCGCCCAGCCTGACCTGGCCGGCCGCAAGGGCATCCTGCGGGTGCACGCCAGGGGCAAGCCGTTCCTGCCTGATGTCGACCTCGATATCATCGCCCGCCGCACGCCCGGCTTCACCGGCGCCGACCTGGCGAACGTGATCAACGAGGGCGCCCTGCTGACCGCCCGCAACAACCAGACCCAGATTTCGATGAACCACCTGGAAGAGGCGATCGACCGGGTGACCGCCGGTCCGAAGCGCAAGAGCGTGCTGCTGTCGGAGAAGGAGCGGAAGACCATCGCCTACCACGAGGGCGGTCACGCCCTGGTCGGGCACGCGATGCCGAACGCCGACCCGGTCCACAAGATCACGATCATCCCGCGCGGCCGGGCGCTCGGCTACACGGCCGCCGCCCCGTCCGAGGACAAGTTTCTGGTCAGCCGGGCCGAGATGATGGATCAGCTGGCGATGCTGCTCGGCGGCCGGGCCGCCGAAGAGCTCGTCTTCCACGAGCCGACCACGGGCGCGGCCAACGACATCGAGAAGGCGTCCTCGATCGCGCGTGGCATGGTCACCGAATACGGCATGAGCGAGCGGCTCGGTGCGCGCAAGTTCGGCACCGGGGACGGCGAGCCGTTCCTCGGCCGCGAGATGTCGCACGCCAGGGACTACTCCGAAGAGATCGCCTCGACGATCGACGATGAGGTCCGCCGCCTGATCGAATCGGCACACGACGAGGCCTGGACAGTGCTTGTCCAGTACCGCGAAGTGCTCGACGCCCTGGTGCTGCAGTTGCTGGAGCACGAGACGCTGGCCAGGAACCAGGTGCTCGAGATCTTCGCGACGGTACAGAAGCGGCCGTCGCGTGGCTCCTACACCGGCTACGGCAAGCGGATGCCGTCCGACCGGCCGCCGGTGCTCACTCCCAAGGAGCTCGCGCTGACCGCCGCGTCCGATGCCAAGGAGATTCCGCGCAGTGGCAACGGCCAGACCTCTGGCCTTGGCAGCGGTGGTATCGGCAACGGCTACTCGGACTCGATTCCCGGTGGATCGATCCCAGGCGGGCCGATGACCAGCCCATTCGGGTTCGACCCGCGGAACTCGGGGCCGTTCGGTGGCGACCAGCCCGGTCAGGGAGGCGAGGACGGGCCGCCAGCTGCCCGTTGACTGGCCGAAGGCGCGGGGGTTCGTCCCCCCGCGGGTCAGAGTGAATCAACCGGTTGATCTCGACCGCATCGAGCGTGCGGTACGCGAGATACTTCTGGCGATCGGTGAGGACCCGGCGCGGGATGGAATCAAGGACACCCCGCGCCGGGTTGCTCGTTCCCTAGCGGAGCAATTCTCTGGCCTGCAGCAATCTCCAGCCGATGTCCTTGCCACCGTCTTCGATGCCGATCACGACGAGATGGTGCTAGTCAGGGACATTGAGATGTTCTCGACTTGCGAACATCATCTGACGCCGTTCTTCGGATTCGCGCACGTGGGGTATATACCGAATGAGAAAGGGCAGATAACTGGATTGTCGAAGCTGGCGCGCTTGGTCGACGTATACGCGCGGCGACCACAGGTGCAAGAGCGGATGACTAGCCAGATCGCGGACTCGCTGGTGGAGGTGCTTGAGCCAAGGGGCGTTATCGTTGTCGTAGAAGCGGAGCATCTGTGCATGGCCATGCGCGGTGTGCGTAAGCCGGGCGCCAAAACCGTAACCTCAGCGGTCCGAGGCTGCTTCCGCAGTTCGGATAGCACAAGGGCTGAGGCTATGAGCCTGCTGATGGCCCGCCGCTAGTGGCTGGGCGGCATTTGCCCGCGCAGTCGTCCAATTTATGACTACGCTGACCCCGTGAGTAGGGGCGGCACCCACGTGTCGGAGATGACGGACCTTATCGGGCCAGGACCGGAAGAGCCCGGATCCGCAGAAGAACAGCGGCGACCTAATAGGTCGGCCGCTCCTTTGCCGTCCCTGCTGTCGCCCGTTACCCGGCCGCGGCCGCTTGACCGCCGGCAGCAGAACCGCTGGATCCCGAGGCTGGCCGGCTGGACCGTGCTTCTGGTCGGCGTTTCGTTTATCGCACTTGGCGTCAGCTCCGGCCTATACAGCCAGCTCCATCACGTACACAGCCGCATTCACCGGGTCCTGCTGACCACGCCCGGCGCGCTAACGCTGACTTTTAACCTAACCAGGACAGCGCTGATCGTCACCGGCCTGTTGCTGCTGATGCTCTGCCACGGATTGTTCCGCCGCAAGCACCGGTCCTGGCAGGCGGTGATGACGCTGCTGATCCTGGCCGCCGGGCTGAACGTGGTCAGGGTGCGGCATCTGATCAACATGTTCGGCGTTCCGGCCATGTGCGTGGGCTTTGCCATCACCGCAGTGCTGGTCGGACTCGGCTTCTACTACCACCGGGAGTTCTACGCGCTCGGTGACCCCCGGACCCGGTGGCGGGCACTCGGGGTCTTCATCTGGATCCTCGCGGCCGATCTGGCTATCGGCCTGTCCTATATCGCGGTGCGGGGCCTGACCAGGCCCTACACGGTGCCAGAACGGGTCGCGGCAGTGTTCTACGGCATGGTCGGAGCGAGCCCGCCGACGCCGATCCATTTCGCCGAGGACATCAAGGGCGACTTTTTCGCGATCCTGACCGGCGGGCTGGGCCTGATCACCGTGATCATGACGGCCTACCTGTTCCTGCGCCCGGCCGAGCCGCAGGGCCGGCTCGGCGCGGCCGACGCGAAGCGGATCAGGGGACTGCTCGACCGGTACGGCGACGCGGACTCGCTCGGGTACTTCGCGCTGCGCGATGACAAGAGCGTGATCTGGTCACCGACCGGTAAGTCGTGCATCTGCTACCGGGTGCAGTCTGGCGTGATGCTCGCCAGCGGCGATCCGCTCGGCGATCCCGAAGCGTGGCCGGGAGCGATCCACGAGTTCCTGGACATGGCCGCGAGGCACGCCTGGGCACCGGCGGTGGTCGGTTGCAGCGAATTGGGCGCTGAGGTCTGGTGCCGGACCGGCGACCTGACCGCGCTTGAGCTTGGTGACGAGGCCGTGGTCGAGGTCGCGGACTTCTCGCTGCAGGGCCGCCCGATGCGCAACGTCAGGCAGATGGTCACCAGGGTCTGCCGGGCTGGCTACGTCGCCGAGGTCAGGTGGGTCGGCGACATTCCGGCCGATGAACTGGCCAGGATGACCAGCCAGGCCGATTCCTGGCGCGGTACGGCGACCGAACGCGGATTCTCGATGGCGCTCGGCCGGATCGGCGGCCCGGGTGATGAGCACTGCCTGGTCGCAAGCGCGACCCAGGACGGGATGCTAAAGGCGCTCTTGCACTTCGTGCCCTGGGGCAGCAACGGACTCTCGCTTGACCTGATGCGCAGGGACCGCTCGGCGCAGCCCGGCTTGAATGACTTCATGATCGTCGAGACCATCAAAGCGGCCCAGGATCTGGGCATCAAGCGGATCTCGCTGAACTTCGCCGCGTTCAGATCGGCGCTTGAGCGCGGCGAGCGGATCGGCGCCGGTCCGATCACCAGGGTCTGGCGGCGATTCCTGCTGTTCTTGTCCCGGTGGTTCCAGATCGAGTCGCTGTACAAGTTCAATGCCAAGTTCGGCCCGATGTGGGTGCCGAGGTTCCTGGTCTTCACCGGCCCAGGGGATGCGATCAGGGTCGGTCTCGCCGCGCTTGAGGCTGAGGCCCTCCTGGTTTTGCCGACCGTCGAGGTAAGCCGGATCCGCCGGAAGCTAACCGGCGCGTTCCGCACCCGCAAGGCCGTGCCCGCCTCGTCGGCCGACTAGGACCGGCTGACGAGGACCGGCTGACGAGGACCGGCTGACTGGGCCGGGCTGACTGGGCCGGGCTGACTGCGACAGGCTGACTGCGACAGGTCCGGTCGGCCGGGGCGGCTTGTAGAGTGCCGCCCATGGCTAACCGACCAGTGCGGCTTCCCGGCCTGCCAGCGCAGGACCGGTGCCTGGTCATGGGCGTGGTCAATGTGACCCCGGATTCTTTTTCCGATGGCGGTAAATGGTTCTGCGCCGATGACGCGATCGGGCACGGACTTGAGCTGGCAGCCCAGGGCGCCGACATCGTGGACGTCGGCGGCGAGTCGACCAGGCCGGGGGCACTGCGGATCACTGAGGAAGAGGAACTGCGGCGAGTTGGCCCGGTGGTCAAGGCGCTAGTCCAGTCGGGGCTGGTCGTCAGCATCGACACGATGCGTCCGGCGGTGGCCGAGTTCGCGCTGTCGGCTGGGGCGCGCATGGTCAACGACGTGAGCGGGGGCCGAGCCGATCAGCGCATGGCCGCCCTCGTCGCCAGCGCCCAGGTGCCCTTCGTGGTGACGCACTGGCGTGACTTCAGCGCCGATATGTACCGGCGGGCAGTCTACGACGACGTCGTCGCCGAAGTTACCGCCGAACTGACCGCGAACATCACCGCGCTGGTCGAGGCCGGCATCGACCCGGCTCGGCTGATCTTGGACCCCGGCCTTGGCTTTGCCAAGCAACCCGCGCACAACTGGGCGATCTTGACCAGGCTCGACGAGATCTCCCGGCTTGCCTGCCCGGGGGCGCCGTTTCCTGTGCTGGTCGGCGCCTCGCGCAAAGGGTTCATCAGACGACTGCTGAGCGCCGATCCCGACAATCCGCGCCCATTCGATCAAACTGATGACGCGACGGTCGCGCTGACCGCCCTGGCGGCCGTCGCCGGGGCGTGGTGCGTGCGAGTCCACGCCGTGCCCGGCAACGTCGACGCCGTCAGGATCGCCGCCCGCTGGCAGCAGGAGCCGGGAGGGGCCGCCGCCGGCCGCTGAGCGGGAGCGCAGAGCCGCTAGCGACTCCGGTGGCGCCGGTCGGCCACGGCCCGCGCACCCGGCGACGGCACCTATCGCCGCTTTGGCGCTACTGCCGTCAGAAACGGCTCGATGAGGGCATTAACCCCGCCTCGCGGAGCCCACCGAACACCAGGCCCGCCCGCGCGTCACCCCCGACTCAACAGCCGGAAGACTTCACGTCAAATAGCACCCTGAAGGCTTCCGCTTGATTCAAGGACGCGCCGCGTGCCGCCAGTCGCAATGACAACGTCACAGAAAGCGACCAGGCAACCCGCCTCCGCTGCACGCTGAAGCCGACCATGCGACTGCTCCCCGCATCACGCAACTCGGACGCACAAAGTCGCCCTAACTCAGGTATCACCCGTTGGGCATACGCCACTTATCGCCAGTTACGACGACTTCGGGTGTGCGACGGGCGTGCAGGACATTAAAGCGCGGAGTGTCCTGTGCGATGCCGGGTGCCGGGTTCCGCTGCCGGGTGCCGGGGTTGGACCCCTGGGGCTGGTATTGCGGCTGGGGTGAAAGTCGAGAGTTGCGGCGGAGCGCCCGCCCGGCCCGGCCAGATGAATACGCGGATTCACCCCTGAGATTCCTGATGAATATGCGCATTCACCCGGGCAGTCACGACGATCATGAAGACCGGCTCGTGGCTGGTGGCACTATCGGGGCCTGTGTGACTGAGGTGACACTCGCGAGGGGAGAAGCGCCGCGTCGCTCGGCTATCAGCGCCACCCTGTCCGGCGTGCCGCGGTGTGCTGGGGTGCCGCCCTGTCCGGCGTGCCGCACTGTCCCCGCGGGCCGCGCCAGCGGCGACGTTGGCTCCCGATGCTGGCCTAAGGCCGGATCGCCTAGCGGCGTTGGCCTCGCGTTGCTGTGGTTCGGTTGCGACATGGTCGGCGGCGGGCGCTGGTGCCTGCGGTTGGCGGGGAGGGCCCGGAGGGTCGGTGTTGCGGCCTGACCGGGCTCTGGTTGGCCGGGTCGGGTCGCTTCGGCGGTTGAGTTCCCGCAGGGCGAGTTGATCTGGCAGTCCAGGCAGAAAACGCGCGC
>DASYAT010000120.1:0-2944 GCA_036501205.1 Streptosporangiaceae bacterium
ACCATGCCCGGGGTGTTGTGCACTTCATAGACGCCCCACCAGCCGCCGGCGAACAGGATGGCGCCGGCCAGCTGAACCCATCTGCGCTCAAACCGGTCGCCGACGAACGCGTTGAGCAGGTAGACGATGGAGGAGACCACCGAGCTCCAGGCCGTGAGGGCGAAGACGAAGCCGGCGCTGTAGCCGCGGGTGAGGGACAGGAACAAGAAGGCCTGGCTCGCGCCGCCGTACACGATGCCGGCGTAGCCGAGGGCCATGACCACAAGCAGCAAGATGGTGACGGCCGCGTACTGCTTGCCGAACGGCGCCAGCCAGCTGGTCTTCTCCTCGGCCACCACTTGGTACGGCGACACATCGGGTTCGGGCAGCACGGGGTGCTTCTTCATGACCCGTGCCTCCATCCGCTCCACGACCTGACGGGCCTGGTCGCGGCGTTCGCGGGCCTCCAGCCAGCGCGGCGATTCGGGCATCCGGAAGAACAGCAGCACCGCGATCGCGATGTTCAGCCCGGCGAGCAGCCAGAGGTACTGCCTGTACTGGGCGGGGAACCAGTAGTGCGGGATGATGCCGGTCAGGATCGCCCCGAGCACGAAGATGGCGGAGACCTGGGAGATCATCATGACCCGAGGCCGGACCGACGGGCCCATGATCTCGCTCATGTACACGACGTTGATGGCCAGGAACCCGGCGAACCCGAGCGTGTCGGCGATCGACAAGACGATCAGCGCTGGATAGCTCGTCACGTACGCGAACGGCCAGATGAACACTCCGGCCAGCGCCGCGGAGATGATCAGTGCCTTGCGCCGGCCGATCTTGTCGGCGAGCCAGCCGATGGCGTAGCCGCCGATGACGATGCTGATTCCGGCCTGGAAGGCGTAGAGGACGTCGTACTGGGAGTGAGTGACGGTCTTGGCGGGCAGCCAGACGTACGGGTACAGCCGGGCGGCGATCCCGTCGGTGGAGGCGGCGATGGCCCAGCCCACCTGCACGATCAGGCATATCTCCCAGGCCATCCAGCTCCTGGGCAGGCGGTCAACCCGGGCTGCCATCTCGCCGGGAATGATCAGGGTGGTGCCGGCTGCGGCGGTCCCTGCTCCCGAAGCGTCTTGTGTCATTACTGCTCTCCTTGACTGCCATCCGGTCTCAGGGCATGGCGAGATAAATCGGGGAACGCGGCACCTTGGCCGAATGTCCTGACGAAACCCGGAATTGGCCGCTGACGTCGAGGGCGCCGGGATCGCAGCCGGCCATTCTGGCTATCAAGAGGGGCCTCCGCCGGGTGCGGGCAGGCCAAGGCAAAAGAGGTGACGCCGGCGTCGTTGCCTTTGCCGCGGCGGTGGCGACATAGCCGTCACCGAATTCCTGCTACGTGACTCCTGGTAGGGGCCGCATTCGCAGATTTACAGCTGTGTTAATCGGATTGTTGGACGCGTCAGGCGGAAAGTCAATCCCTTGCCGCCTGGCAATTGCTCACGAACAATTGCCCGGCAATTGCTCTTAGGCAATTGCTCTCAGGCAACTAGTGTCCTGCGTCTGAGGTTTGGCCGTTTAGTTCTGCGTGGTTTCGGATGGTGCGGTGGGGAGCCTGGCGAGGTAGTCGGCGAGGGAGCTGAGGATCTCGTCGGCGGTCTTGGTCCAGGTGAAGGGCCGGGGGTTGCCGTTCCAGGTGGCGATCCAGTCGCGGATATCGTTTTCCAGGGCCTGGACGGAGGTGTGGACGCCGCGGCGGATCAGCTTGTCGGTCAGCAGGCCGAACCAGCGTTCGACTTGGTTCATCCACGAGGAGCCGGTCGGGGTGAAGTGGACGCGGAAGCGCGGGTGCCGCTTGAGCCAGGCCTTGACCTCGGGGGTGCTGTGGGTGGCGTAGTTGTCGCAGACCAGGTGGACGCCGAGGCCGGCGGGCACTGTCTTGTCGATCCTGGCCAGGAATTTCTTGAACTCGGCGGCGCGGTGGCGGCGGTGCAGCTCGCTGATCACGGTGCCGTCGGCTGCGTTGAAGGCGGCGAACAGGCTGGTGACGCCGTGCCGCAGGTAGTCATGGGTACGGCGCTCGGGCATGCCCGGCATCATCGGGAGCACCGGCTGGGAGCGGTCCAGCGCCTGGATCTGGGACTTCTCGTCCACGCAGAGCACGACCGCCTTCTCCGGCGGGTTGTGGTAGAGCCCGGCGACGTCAATGACTTTCTCGATGAAGAACGGGTCCTTCGACAGCTTGAAGGAGTCCTGCCGGTGCGGCTTGAGGCCAAAGTCCCTCCAGATCCGCCCGATAGTGGACCTGCTCAGCCCCGAGTGAGCGGCCATCGAGGCCCGCGACCAGTGAGTGTCGTTGCCCGGCAGGGACTCCAGAGTCGCCACGATGACGTCTTCGACCTGGTCGAGCCGGACCGACGGGGGCCTGCCGGGCCGCGGCTCGTCGTGCAGCCCCTTCAGCCGGCCCGCGACGAACCGGGCCCGCCAGCGGTCCACCGTCGACTCGTCGACGCCCAGGTCAGCAGCGACCTGCTTGTTCATGCCGCCCTCGGCGCAGGCCAGCACGATCTTGGCCCGCATCGCCAGGTACTGGGCCGTCTTCGCCCGCCGCGCCCACCGGGTCAGCTGTTCCCGCTCGGCTCCAGACAGGACCAGGTCAGCCTTCGGCCGGCCGATCGGCGCGTCGTCTTCCAGGCCGGCCAGCCCCTGCTCGGCGAACCGGCGCCGCCACTTCGACACCGACTTGACCGCGACCCCCAGATCTCCCGCCGCAGCCGCGTTCGGCATCCCCTCGGCGCAGGCCAGCACGATCCTGGCCCGGTCCGCCCGCCGGCGCTCCGGCAGCGCCGACCGGCGCGCCAGCTCCGCCCGCTCGTCCCCGGACAGCACGATCACGGCAGCAGAAGGACCCGAATGAGGCATACCAACAGACTAGCAAACATAACTGGCGGAATATCGAACGCAGGACACTAGT
>DASYAT010000121.1:0-6169 GCA_036501205.1 Streptosporangiaceae bacterium
CGGTCGGCGAAGAAGGCGGTCTGCACGGTCCGGTCGGTGATGATCATGTACATGCCGCCGAGCAGGATCGGGGCGGCCAGCGCCATCATTACCGCGGTGCCCAGGATGCCCCAGACGAAGATCGGCAGCCGGCCCCAGCGCATGCCGGGAGCTCGGTAGCAGATCACCGTGATCAAGATGTTGAAGGCGGCCAGGATCATCGACAGGCCCATCAGGCCGAACGCGAACGCGTAGGCGTCGGCGCCTGAGGTGTCCTGGACCGACAGCGTCGGGTAGCCGGTCCAGCCCATGTGGAAGCCGCCGAGCAGGATCGCGGACAGCAGGACCAGGAACGCGGCCGGGGTCAGCCAGAACGACAGGGCTTCCAGCCGGGGGTAGGCGACCTTCTTGGAGCCGATCATCAGCGGGATCAGGTAGTTGCCGAACGGGCCGAGGATGACCGAGCTCATCAGCATCATCATCATCGTGCCGTGTTCGCCCACGAGCTCGATGTAGACGCTTGAGCTGAAGATGTGGTGTACAGGGGACAGCAGCTCGGTCCTGATCCCCATCGCCAGCAGGCCCGCGGTGCAGAAGTAGATGATCATGCCGACCAGGTACTGGATGCCGACCACCTTGTGGTCGTGGGTGATCCTGAAGTACCTGGCCAGGCCGGTGTCGCCGCCGTGGAGCAGCTGGTAGTCACGTGGCCGGCGGCCGAGCATCTGGGCGAACAGGTCGTTGAAGAAGCCGAGCCCGCCGAGCCAGCCTAGGACCATGAACGTGTAGCCGAGCACGATCGCGAAGTCGTTCGCGTCGGCGGTGCCGATCTGCTGGTACGTCGCGGCCGAGGTCGCGGTGGGAACGGCCCAGTAGTTGCCGAGCCAGTGCCCGAACGCGTAGCCGATCACCGCGCCGATCAGGCCGGTGTGCCAGGCGGGGCGCCGCCACCAGGCCGGTGTACTCGGACTTGCGGCCGGATGGGGGCTGCCCGGCTGCTGGGTTGTACCCGGCTCGGTCTCGATAGCCATCAGGTAACCCCTTCCTTACGGCTGAGCCGGGTCGTTGGTCGGGTAGAAGCCGCCGCCGGCGCCGAACAGGCCGAGTGCCTTGACGACCTTGCCGAGCTTAAACAGCGGGATCACAGTCGAGTCGTAGGTGCTGGCGTACGGCGGCAGCAGCGGCGTGACGTTGGCGAAGTGCGCCCTGGTCGCGTTCGCCCAGGCCATGAACTTGGACGGGGTCATCACCTGCCCGTAGTCGTACATGGCGCCGTGCCACAGGCCGCAGAGCTCGGCGCAGCGCACCGTGAAGCTGCCGAGACTCCTCGGCTTGGTGTAGGCGATGTTGTTCACGCCCGGGTTGGCGTCGGCCTTGACCCCGAGCTGGTAGGCCCAGAAGCTGTGGATCACGTCGAGCGAGGTCACGTCGAACTGAATCCACTGGTTCTGCGGCACCGCGAGGAAGGTGGTCTCAAAACCGCCGAACTGCGGGTACCGGTAGGTGAACCGCCACTGCTGGCCGATCACCTGGACCACGACCGGCTTGCCGGGAGACCACGGCGCCACCTGCGAGGCCGTGGTCAGCTCGGCGCCAACCGGCTTGTAGATCGGCGACGGGCCCTCGCCGGACCCCGCGCCATAGGAGCTGTACAGCTCGTAGGTGCCGAAGCCGAACAGGCAGAGCACGATCACCGAGGTGACGGTGATCCAGGCGGTCTGGATCCTGGCGTGGCCGTGGATCGGCGGGCCGTCTTCCTCGTCGTCCTCGCGGCCGCGCCACACGATCAGCGAGTAGAGGAAGTACACCAGCACGAAAGTCATCACCGGGGCGGCCATCACGGCCATGACCTTGATGTCGAACTGCTGGCCGGCGGCCTGCGAGCCCATCGTGCCCGGCGGCAGGTGCGGGCCGAGCACGAACCAGATCAGCACGTCGGCGACCACCGATAGCACCAGCCAGAGGCTGCCGATCCTGATCGCGTGGTTGGGCTCGATCTCGCCCGACGCCGCCGTTCCGGCCGGGGTCTGCGCGGCCATCAGGAGACCACCTCCATCTGCCCGGTCATGAAGCCGATCGTCTGCATCGGGCCGCCGAAGCCGTCTACGTAGCCGAGACCGCAGGGGACCCGGCACTGCCAGAAGTAGTCACCAGTCGCGCTCGGCGACTTGAAGGTGAACGTCACCGTGGCGTGCGGGCCCGAGGTGCAGGGCGAGTTGGCGCAGAGGTTGTTGTTGTCCTTCAGCGAGGTCGGCGAGGCGATCGGCACGTTGAGGCCGATGCCAGGGATCGAGAACGTGTGGCCGACCGAGCAGCTTCCCCAGGAGTTGAGCACGGGGGTCGGCTTGCCGTTGACGTACTCGACGTTGCCGACGGTCCCTGTCACCTTGCTCCAGAAGGGGTTCCTGATAGGCGTGCAACCGTCGTAGCCGAGCACGGTCACGTGAATCATGCTGCCGGCCGGGACCTTGAACAGCGTGGTGTGCACCCAGGCCTTGGTCTTGGGGTCCTGGATGAAGTACGACACCCAGTCAGGCCGGTTGCTCACCCCGTTCTGCGCGTCTTCCTGCAGCGTGATGTTGACCGTCTGGCCGTGATCCGGCGTCACCCCGGCCGAGTAGTCCACCGTGGGCGGACCGGCCAGCAGGTAATGGATGACGACGAAGATCACGCCACCGACCACGGCGAGGAACGCAATAGTCAACGTTCCTACGCGGACCGGCAGGGACATCAGTCACCACCTCGCTTCTTCGCGGTGCGCCCGCGCTGGGCGCACACGACTCGGGTCCGGCGATACGTCCGACCTCGGCCGCGCCGGAAGCAAACGACTGCACTGATAGTGCTGGCGTAGCCAATGGGGCCGCAATACCGCGCGCTTGGTATGACGAAACTGTCATCATCCGTCACACGGCTAATTGCCGTTCTTCCCCACTATAGGAGTGCGTTATTGCAGGTCAGAGCCGTATTTGAGTTTTCTCTGCGGGGCTAGAGTAGCGCTGCGGCGGGGTTGGGGGGCGGTAGGCGAAGGGTTGGGTGTGGCGGCCGGGGAATTGCGCTGGGTACGTGGTCGCGCGCGGACTGCGTGGTGGCGGGCGGACTGCGTGGTGGCGGGCGGACTGCGTGGCGGGTCTCCGGATCCGGGGTCACACTTGCCGGCTGGCCGCCGGTCAGGCGCACCGGAGCCTCTCTGGTGCAGTTCCGTCCCGGGAAGCTGCTGCACCGCTGCCTCCCTGGTGTAGCCCTGGCTGCACCGTTGCTCACCTGGTGTAGTTCCTTCCCGGGAAGCAACTACACCAGGGAGGCTCCGGTGCAGTTCCCCTCCGGGGTCACCGGGGTCACCGGGGCCGCGCGGGCGCGGCGGCATGCCGACGCACGGCTGTCCCGCCCTCGCATGGGCGAGCTAGACCATGCGGGCCTGAGTTGGTTGACGGGAGGGGCGCAGGAGATCGTAAACTACGCAGTTTGCGGTTAATCGCGATGATTGCGGCCTTTAGCCTTGACTTGATGTTGCTTCAGGAGTACAACCCAAACCCGAGGCCAGGTTCGCTCCGCAGACGACAGGTTTGGTAACGCCGCACCGCTACCTCGACCGTTACGGCCAGAGCGGGATGACAGGAACGCGATGACAGCAGTACGCGATCTTTCCAGGTCAGCGGGGTCAAGTTCAGCCTGGGCCGCTGCGGGCGGCACCGCCATTGCGGGCGGCACCACCGCGCCGGGCGCAGGCGCCGCGAGCACGAGCACCGCTGGTGCCGGCGGAGGCTCGGCGGCCGCTGTGACGCCCGGCGTCGACACCACCGGCACTGACACCGCGAGCTCGGCCAGCACGGCAAAGGCCCGGGTGCTGGTGATTGACGATGAGCCGCACATCAGCGGGTTCGTGGCGCGGGCGCTTGAGCACAGCGGATACCTGGTTGAGGTGGCGAATACCGCGTCGGCGGGGATCGAGCGGGCCTGCGCGGGCGGGCCTGACCTGGTGATTCTCGATCTGATCATGCCGGAAATGGATGGCAGGACCGTGCTGGCCGAGATCTTGAGGGCGCGGCCCGACCAGGCCGTGCTGGTGTTGTCGTGCAGCTGCGATGTCAGCACCAAGGTGGAGTGCCTCGACCTTGGCGCCCGGGACTATCTCACCAAGCCGTTCTCGCTCGCCGAGCTGATCGCCCGGGTGCGGGCCGGGTTGCGGGAGACGGCCAAACGCAGCGAGGTCATGCGCGTCGGTGACCTGAGCCTGGATGCCGGACGGCTGGTAGCCGACAGCGGCACCGGGCCGGTGGCGCTGACCCGGCTGGAGTTCCTCTGCTTGCGGGCGCTGATGGAGCGCGCGGGCGGAGCGGTGACCAAGATCGAACTGCTCGCCTCGGTGTGGGGGATCGACTTTGACCCTGGCTCGAACCTGGTGGACGTGTGCATCAGGCGGTTGCGGGCCAAGCTGGGGTTCGCGCTGATTGAGACGGTGCGCGGTGAGGGCTATCGACTCGGTTCCTAGCCGGCGCCTGCTCAGGCTCAGCCGTCAGCCCGAGGTGGCCTGGCTGATGCTCTGGCTGGTCTGCGTGACCGCCATGGTGGTCTTCCCGCAGTGGCAGGTCGTGCCGTTCGACACGATCTGGATCAGCCTGGCACTGCTGTACGGGTTCCGGCTCTGGCCGAGCCGCCGGACGCTGGCGCTGACCGCGACCGCGGTCGCGACCACAGCGGCCGCGCTTGGCGATGACATGATCAGGCACCTGCGGGTGATGGGCGTATCGGTCGAGCAGATTCCGCTGCTGACCACGATGTTCGTGGTGATGGCCTGGGTGGCGCATCGCCGGGTGGTCGCGGGCGACCGGGCCAAGGTCGCCGCCGAGGCACAGCGCCTGCTGCACGCGCAACGTCAGTTCCTGCAGGACGCATCGCACCAGCTCAGGACGCCGATAACGATCGCTCTCGGGCACGCGGAGCTGCTGGCCGCCGACCTGGCCGGGCGGCAGCAGCAGCGTGATATCCACGTGGTGGTCGGCGAGCTCGAACGGCTGCGAACCCTGTCGGACCGGCTGCTGCTTATCGCCGCGTCGGAGAACCCTGACTTCCTGACCCTGGAGCCGACCGACCTCGACGCGATGGCGGTCGACCTGCTGCGTCGCTGGCAGCCGACCGCAGCACGCCGGTGGCAGCTCGGCCGGCTCGACCCTGTGAGGGCCGCCGTGGACGCCGACCGGCTGGCGATCGCGCTGGACGCCCTGGTCGAGAACGCGGTGCGGCACACCGGTCCCGATGACCTGATCAAGCTGGAGATCAGGCGCGACGAAGCGGGCTTCGCCCATATCGTGGTGGCGGACAGCGGCGAAGGCATCGCCGACGACGACGTCCCGCACATCTTCGAACGGTTCAGGACGATTGGCAGTAACCCAGAAGCTCCGCGCGGCACCGGCCTCGGCCTGGCCTTGGTGGAGGCGATCGCACGCGGGCACGGCGGCGAGGTGAGCGTCCAGACCAAGCAGGGTCAGGGCAGCACGTTCACGCTGCGGCTGCCGATCACCACGGGCCAGCTCCCTGCGGGTCAGCTCGAACCGGAGTTGCCTGCCGTGCAAGGCTTGCCCGAGGTGCGGGGTCGAACAGTGGCGCCGGGTGTACAGCAGGAGGCATCGTGAGGCTGCAGCTCAAGCCCAGCACGATCATCGTCACGGTGGCCAGTGCCCTGCTCGCGGTCCTCGCAGTCGTCGTGCTGACCAGCGGAACGTCGTCCGGATCCGGGCAGCCGCAGCCGGCCCAGCCATTTTCCCTCGGCGAGCTCGGCCATCCGAGTACCCAGATCAGCCTGTCCGGGTACGCCGGCCGCCCGGTGATCGTCAACTTCTTCGCCTCCTGGTGCGGCCCGTGCCAGCGGGAAACCCCTCTGCTGGCCCAGTTCTACCGGTCCCATCACGGCAAGGTCGTTATCGTCGGCATTGACGACAACGACCGAACCTCCAAGGCGCTCGCCTTCCTGCACGAGAAGGGGGCCAGCTACCCCGTCGGCGTGGACCCGCAGGCCTCGGTCGCCACGTTGTACGGGGTCATCGAGCTGCCTCAGACGTTCTTCCTGAACGCCAAGCACCAGATCGTCCACCACGTCTTCGGCGACCTGACGGCCAGGGAACTGGACTCGTGGACGGAGTCAAGCTAATGCAGACCTCGACGACCGATCCCCCCTTCGTCCCGCTGCGCCGGT
>DASYAT010000122.1:0-45529 GCA_036501205.1 Streptosporangiaceae bacterium
CGAGCGCGGACACCGGCTGATCGCGAGGTCATTCCACGATCTGCTGGTCGCCACCGGCATGCCGGTCGGCCCCGCGCCCGGCGCCGAGCCAGAGAACCCGCCGCCGGGCAAGTGGGCCGAGTTCGCCTGGATGGCGACCAAGGGCACCGTCTGGGTACTGCGGCGGTCGGTCGACCTGGTGCCATACCTGATCGCGATGGCCGCCAAGGAAATGTGGGACCGCCATCACGACGACACGACCCTGCCACCGGACGAGGAAGGCGCCATAGCCGCCTAACTCCGCCCTCACCAGGGCAGTTCGCCGTAGGACCCCTCGCCTGAGCTGGTCCACAAGTAGCCCCAGAGTGTCCCGGTTGGACCCTCGGGCGGCAGGGTTGCCAGGCGGAGGCAGACCTCGGCGCCCTGGCGGGCGGACCTGAAGCCGGTATTGCCGTTCAGGTCGGTCGCGCAGTAGCCGGGGTTAGCGGCGTTGACCTTGATCGTGGTGGCCGCCAGCTCCTTGGCGTACATGGCCGTGACCATGTTCAGCGCGGCCTTCGACGCCGGATACGGTATCGACGCCATCGGCCACAGCGGGCTGGCCTGATCCAGCATCGACCCGATCGAGCCGACCTCGCTGGACACGTTCACGATCCGCCCGGCCGCTGACTCGCGCAGCAGCGGCAGGAGAGCGTTGGTCACGGCGACCACGCCGAACACATTGGTCTCGAACACCGTCCGCACCGTCTCCAGCCGGGTCTGGCTTGGCGCGGCCCGGGTGCCGTCGCCGATCGCGATCCCCGCGTTGTTGACGAGGATGTCCAGCCGGCCGTGCGCGCCGGCAACGGTATCGGCGGCGGCCCGCGCCGAGACCTCGTTGGTGACGTCGAGCGGGATGAAACTCGCGTCCAGGCCGTCCTGGGCGAGCGCCTTCGCGGCGGCCTCCCCGCGCTCGGCATTCCTGGCGCCGATCAGCACCGTCATTCCGGCCTCGCCGAGCAGCCGCGCGGTGGCCAGCCCGATGCCCTTATTGGCGCCGGTGATCAAAGCGATAGTTGTCATGCGGCGAGCCTGCCCGGCCCGGCAGCCGACCGGGAGAGCCCGGCGCAGGCTAGGACAACCAGTACCACCCTGCCAACCCGGCCATGAGGCAAGCTAGATGGGGTGACAGCCAACCCAGCCGCCAGCAGGCCAGGCGCTCGAACCGAACTGGCCGAATTTCTCCGCACCAGGCGCGCTCGCCTGAGCCCGGCCCAGGCGGGTCTGGCGAGCGGCGGCCAGCGCCGCACCCCGGGACTGCGCCGCCAGGAAGTGGCTCAACTGGCCGGCATCTCCATCGACTACTACATCCGGCTGGAGCAGGCGCGCGGCCCGCAGCCGTCCAGGCAGGTGCTCACTAGCCTGGCCAGGGCGCTGATGCTGACCGCCGACGAGCGCGAGTACCTATTCAAGATCACCGGGCAGACTCCCCCAGCGACAGCGAGCCCAAGCCGCGACCTCTCCCCCGCGATCAGCTACCTGCTGGCCAGCCTGATCGACGTCCCCGCCTACGTCGTCGACGCCAAGTACGACATCCTCGCCTGGAACCCGGTCGCAGTCCACTTCATTGGCGATTTGTCGACATTCGCTGAAGGCGAGCGGAACATGCTGCGCTGGATGTTCGCCCAGGACGACAACGACTCGCACTGGGCCGAACCCGACGCGGTCGCCTTCGCCCGCAGCCTGGTGGCCGACCTGCGGGCCTCCAGGGCCAGTTATCCGGGCGATCACGGCATCGGCAATCTGGTGACCGAGCTGCTCGCGACCTCGGGCACGTTCACGGCGATGTGGCGCGAGCACGACGTCGAGGTCCGGCGGCGGGTGATGAAGCGATTCGTGCACCCGCTGGTCGGCCCGCTGGAGTTCGAGTGCCAGGTGCTGCACATACCGGAATGCGGTCAGCGCCTGATCGTCTACTGCGCCGCCCCCGGTTCGTCCACCCAGCACGCCTTCCGCGAGCTTGCCGGGGCGCTTTCCCCGGCCTGACGAGACACCGGCCGGACTACACCGGATATATGCCTGGTTGGGTGGTGTAGGTACGGGCGTGCGGTGCGGTCCACACCAGAGTGCCTGGTTGCGGTTGAAGTAGCTGCCAGCCGGGTGCCTGCTTGGCCCGATGATGCCTGCGACACAAAGGGGACAAATTGCACTCGCAGGTGCGGCCACCCTGGTCGAATGGGATGGTGTGGTCGAGGTCGCAGCGTTCGGCGGGGCGGCGACAGCCCGGGAAGGCACAGGTTCGCTGCCGGATGCAGACGAGGTGCCGCATCATCTCCGGGGGCCGGTATGCCCGACTTCCGCGTTGGTGGGTGCAGGTACCGCATTCGAGCCGGGTCAACTTCACCGAAGCCAGCCAGATCCGGATCGAGCGCGGGCGAGGGCTGGCCCGGGCGCAGCCATGCATGACGGCCCGGCCTTCGGGGTCGGTGAGCGTCAGGCACCACTTGACGTTCTTGCCGCCAGCGAGGCGGTCGGCCAGGCCACGGCAGTCGGCGGCGGCGAGTGAGCCGTACCCGGCAGCTTCGCCCGGAGCCTCGGCAGAGCCAAGCCAGCTGCTCAGCGGCATCGTCAGGTTGACCGTGCCGGACAGCGGGACGAGTTCGCCGGGAACTGAGCTGGGCAGCAGGGTGTCGAGATCGCGGCCGGTGAGCAGGGCGACGAATATCGCCGCCCGCAGCTCGTCAAGACTGCCGGCGGCGCCGGCGTCCCTGAGCGTGCGAGCGATCTCGGTCAACCGCTGATCGGCGACGATGACTTCGCCGGCCGGCAGTTCCCGACCTGCTATCGCCGCGTTGCCCGAACTCTCCGGCCATACCTCGACCCGGGCCTCGCCTCTGCCTCGGTCGGCCCGCAGTCGATCCCGCGCGTCCTTCGCGCCCGGGATGGTCGCCAGGATCAGGGACCGGATCGCGGATCGCAGCTGGCTGGTCGTCATCTTCTCGGCCGGCCGGATCAGAGCCGCGGCGATCGCGCAGGCCTGAATCCTGGTGAGCAGCATCAGCTCCTCAGCGAATACCTCCGCTCGCGCCCGGTCAATCCGACCTTCCCGCAACGACGCCAGCACCATGTACAGCCGGTCCAGCTCACGGGACAACCCCAGGAGCGAGTCGGCCGACCGGCCGGTCAACACCAGCGCCGCCGCCAGCTCATCGCTTATGTGCTCGCCGGCCCGCGACGATTCAGGCCGGGCTGCCTGACGGCGACGTCGGGCGTCGAGTTCGTTCACGGCGGTGAGTTCCAGTGCCGCCTGCCACGACGACAGCCGCCGGGCGGCCAGAAGCACGCCGACGAGTTCGTCATCGGAAAGCTTGCCGAGGCCATGTTCGAACACATCGGCGGTGAACCCGCCTAGCGCCGGGCCAGGGGCCAGCGAGTTCAGCAGGCCATCGGCAGCGAAACCCGGGCCGACATCGGCACCGAAGTCTCCGGGTGCGTCCGCCTCAGGGTCCGGCCACGGCCCGTTCAGGTCCGCTTCGGGCGGTTCCTCACGATTCAGGTCCCGCTCGGACTCAAGCCATTCCGCTTCGAGCCAAGGATCTTCCAGCCACTCAGGACTGACAGGCTGGCCATCATCATCATCAGGCAGGCCAGGCAACCCTGGCCCCGGCGCCGATCCCCCGACCGGTGGTAACGACATAGGCGACTCCAGCTACGTCAGGGCGTTCGCAAATCTTTCCCCCACCGTATCGATCGGGTCTGACAACAAAGCCGCACGTTCGATCGCGCGCCCGCCGACGTCAGTGAGCGGCGCCGGCTATTCCAGATCAGCCACGGCGGGACAGTCGCTCGCGGACCCGTCGAGCCATTCCCGCAGCGCCCGGGTGGCTTCCACATCGCACCGGTTGTATTCCAGCAACCAGTCCCTGGCCTCCTGCGCGCCATCAGCGCCGCCAACGGCCGCATCGTATCGGACGATCGCACCGGCTCCGCTGGGATCGGGCACGGACCAGCTGAAACCGGCCAAACCAGCCACGTTCTTCAGCCCGGCGGAATGACCGGTAACAAGCTGCCCGCCGAACACCGCGAGCAGATCAATCCACTCACCAGACCCAATGAACTCGGCCACGTCAAGATCGAGTCCAAGGCTGGCACCGACCCGCCTGAGCTGGCTGTTTTCCGCGCTCGCGTTATAGCAGTAGGCGTAGAAAGATTTGCGGGCGCTGAATGCCGCTTTCCGCAGGCCGGTCAGCCACTCCCAGAATCGGCCGAACACCTCGGCCTCGATCTCAGCGGTGACCGGCTCCCAGTTTGCGAACGCCCGGTACCCGGCCCACTGCGCCAGCCCGCCGGACCGGTCGGTGACCAGGGTCCCCCACAGGTACACGCCGTCCTCGGTGTTCTCCATGTCGATGTCGACCTCGACATCCCCGCGCGGCACGGTCACCCGGCCAACGCCACGCCGCCGGTAGACCGGGCTCGGGCCGAGCGCGGCGCGGGCATTGTCGATCTGCTGCGCCAGGTCCCGCATCGGCGCGTCGCTGTAACTGGCCGTCCTGGCGTCCAGCGTCCTGGCCGCACCGAGCGTGTCGATCCCGGCGGCGGCCAGGCGCGCCAGCGAACTCCGGCGTCGCTCGCCGATGACCTCGACGATCGCGGTGCTGTCCGGCGCGGAGCCCAGCGCGGCCAGCACGGGGCGCAGGTCAACGCCGGCGGCGACCAGCGACGCGGTGCGGAAGTCCAGCGCGGCTACCTCAGCCCGGTCGGTGACGCCGTGCGCGTGGTGGACGCGCCAGGCCCGCCAGCCGACCCCGGGCAGCAGGCTCACGTCACCGGCACCGGCTCGCAGCAGCGGGCCGCACCAGGACCACCACGGGCAATCGTCGCACTCGGTGATCCGCACCGGCACGACCAGCGGCTGGATCGCCTGATCCGCCTGGTGCCGGGCGGCGACCGCGATGATGTCCAGCCGGAAGTCGAACTCGAAATCGTAGACGGCCATCGTCGAACGGTTCTTCCTGCGGCCCGATGATGACGGCGTCTGCCAGATCGGCGCGTCCAGGTCATGCCAGGTGACCAAGCCCTCAACGCCGACGATCCCGCCGTACCGCCCGTCCTGCGCGGCCAGCCCGACCGACTCCAGCATCCGCTGGTAGTGGGCGAGCTGCAGCAGGTCTACCCCCCGCTTGCGCGCACTCACGTCGTCGGCTGCCGCCGCGTGCTCCCACGCCGGCCGGTCCAGCGAGCTGCACAGGGCCGGGACGCCAGGCGTCGGCCGAAGGGTCCGGTGATGCTTGACGTCCACCGGCCGGTATTTCGCTCCCCCGTCCACGGCGACCAGCAGGTCAGGCTCACCAACCCGGCGGCCGGCGAGATCAGTCGGCAGCCGCCCGGCGATGATCAGGGGCACGCCGCCTGTCATGGCCCGCAACGTCTCGGCCTCGCGGGCCGCCTTGACGGCATCCGTGCGCTCCGGGTCCTGAGCCGAGATCACCGCCGCGCCGGGATGCAGCTCGATCAGCCGGGTGACGATCTCCCGCTCGAATGCCACGCCACGGTCGAGCCGGCGCTGGACCGGCCCCGACGGCGCCAGCGGCACAGCAGGCTGGAGCACGTCCCACTGCGCCTTGACCGGACATCGTTTAGCCAGATACCCGCCTTGGGGCGGCACGGCGGAAATGTCGTAGCGAGTTGCCACGAGTCGTTAGTCAAGCACAACGGGGAGCGGCGCGACCTGACTTGGCAACGGCTCGACCGGCGACCTGGACTCGACCGCGCCGACCAGCACCGGCACTGGTACCGGCTCTAGCTCGATCGACTCGGCCGGCGGGGTGACCACGACCTCGCCCGGGAGCGGGCCGCTCGCCGCGCTCGACTTGGCCAGCCGGACGATGCCCCAGGTAGCGGCGACCACAGCCACCGCCTCGATCGCCATCCGGGCCGGTCCGCCGGCCAGCCGCTCGTGGTAGAGCGTCAGCCCGAGCGCCGATCCGACGACGGGGTCAAGCACGGCGAAGGCCGGCAGGAACGCGCACAGCCCGGCCGCCCGGTAGCCGTTCTGCTGCATGGTGTAGGTCATCAGCCCGACGACGATCAGCAGGTACAGGCGCGGGTCGGCGAACACGCCGAGCTGGTGACCGCCGATCAGGTGCGCCACCGACTTGGTCACCGCATCGGTCACCCCGGCCGCGATCCCGCCGCCGATGCCGAGTATCAGTGCCCGGCGAACCGGCTTCTGCCGGGCGGCGATCACCGCGGCCAGGCCTGCGGCAACGAACGCGCCGACAACCGCGAACCCGAGCTGGGCGCTGCTCGCGGCCGGCTGCCCGCTCGTCGGCTGGGCGGTGATGAGAAAGACGACGAGGCCAGCGAAGGTGGCGATCGCCGCCGCCCACTCGATCGGCCGCAACCGGTGCCGCCCGAACCAGGCCGACAGCCCGAGCGCCACCAGCAGGCTGCTGGCCAGGACCGGTTCGATCACGACCAGGCGGCCAAGCCCGAGCGCGACCGCCTGCAGCGCCATGCTTATTGTGACCGCGAGCAGGCCGAGCAGCCAGAGCGGCCGGCGAATCAGCTTGAGCAAGACACCGCCGTCGAACGCGGCGGTGGTGGGCAGCTTGGCGGCGACCCGCTGCTGCAGCACGTTGGCGATCGCGAAGCAGACCGCGGCGACGAAAGCTACGAGCACGGCGGCAGGCTGCGCGACTAGAGCAGTCACGGCGCATCTACCAGCGAACTCACGGCCATGACGGACATCATGACCTTCCCAGGGTTCCTGACGCTAGTACATCGACGGTGCGGTAATCCCCGGCCGCATAATTCAGGTCTCGGGCTGACCGGCATCATGTGCCGGTCAGCCCGCCACAACGTGGCACTCACCCCGTGCTGCTCTTACCTGTGCTATCACCAATAGTGGGTCGTGGCCGGTGAGCTGTTGACGACCGAGCCGACCATCTCGGGCCGCTCGAACACCGACTGGATCGCCACCCGGCCAGGTCCCTGCAGCCGCAGCCACATCGACTTGGCCTGCCACCTCGCCGAGCTGAACCAGTACTGGCCCCTCGGGTACTCGAAGTGCAGGTGCATCCGGACCGTCGGGTCCTTCCAGATCAAGCCGCCCGGCTCGACCAGGATCGACTGGCCCTGGTCCAGGTCGCGCAGGAAGGTGTTACCAGGACCGTGCAGCAGCAGCAGACCGTGCGCGTTGTGCGCGGTGAACCGGTCCATCATCTGCCCGATCGGGTAATGCCACTCCTGCTCATCCCCGTCCTGGGTGGTGAACCAGACCCCCGAGCGCTCCCACTGGTAGTTGACGTTGCTGGTCGCCAGCAGGAAGCGGTGCTCGACGACGTCCACTGACTGACCCTGCTTCAGCGGGATCGCGAGCGTCTCCCCCGGGTGGTCGGCGCTGAACGCGATGTGACCAGGCCCGCCGGCCTGCATCATGATCAGCGGCATGCCGGCCAGGACCCGGTTCCAGCCACCGCCCATCTTCATCGCCTCCAGCCGGACCTGGGTGTCGGAATGCAGCAGGACGTGGTGGCTGAAGTACACCGAGTCCTGGCCGTCGAGGTTCATCTCGGCGACCGGCACGAAACTTCCCGAGATCTGGCAGGTCGACCGGTTGAACCTGATCCTGGCCATGTCCTTGATCGGTGGCTGCTTAGCCCACCCGGAGTGGCTGATCTTCAGCCGGATGTCGACCGGCGCGCCGCAACTCGAGCATGAGTTGGCCGAGCCGTCGCTATCCATCCGGCAGTAGGGGCACGTGTAATGACTCGTGCCTTCCGGAGTTGACATGGGCCGTCCCCTACTCGCTGCCGTGGTGGACGTACATGGACTGGATGCCAACCCGGCCGGGGCCGACCATCTCAGCCAGGTACATGTTGTGCCTCATGAGCCCCGTCCTGATGTTCTGCTGGACGGTGTTCATAGCCACGGACGAGTCCTTGTAAAGGAAACCGCCAGGCTCGACCAGGATCTTCTCGCCTGGCTGCAGCGACTTCTGGAAGACGTTGCCGTAGCCGTGCAGGATCACGATGCCGGGCTCCTGGTGAGTGACGAACCGGTCCATGTACATCCCGCTGCCGCCGTGCAGGACGTTCGCCAGTCCCTTGATCCGCACGAAGGAGTAGTTGATCGAATGTGAGCCGACCAGGAAGGCATGCTCGCGGACGTCAAGCTCCATCCCCGGATGCAACGGCAGCACAACCAGCTCGCCGGTCGCGTCCCTGGAGAACGCAATCCGGCCTGGCCCGTGCGCGACGCTCACCACGTGCGGCATGCCGCCAATGGAGCGCTTCATGCCGCCGCCGGTGTTCAGCGCCGACATCGGCACGTTCGGCTCCTTCCACAGCATCACGTGATGCTCGAAGAACACCGAGTCACCGTGCGCGAGCGCAAGCTCAGCGACGGGCACAATCTCGCCCTCAACCTGGCAGGTTGAGTTGGAAAAGCGGAACTCCGTCATGTCTCTCAGCCGGGGCGCTTCGGTCCAGCCAGAGTCTGAGACGATGTTCCGCTGATCCAGCGGCGCACCACACGTGTTACAAGCGGTGCGGCTCTGCTCGTTCTGAGCCTTGCACCACTGGCACTCGATCCGATCCATACGGACAGGCCTTTCTTCTCGGGATGGCCCTTAGCAGACGAAGAGCCAGTTAAGAGGATCAGATCGTAGCTCAGGACCAGGTGGTCAAGACGGCAGTTCCGCAGCACCCGCTACGCGGGAGGCGGTGCGGTCGGGGTGCCGCACTCGGCGCAGAACTTGGCGGCCCCGGCGAGGCTGGCGTTGCAGTTGGTGCAGTGCTTCGACGTCGGCGTCCCGCATTCGGCGCAGAACTTCGAGCCGGCCGGCAGCTGGTTCGCGCAGTTGGCACAGGCGATCATCGCTGCCGCTGGGACGGCGTCGGCGACCGGAGCCTGCTGCTGCGGAGCCTGCTGTTGCGGCTGCTGCTGGGGCTGCTGCTGCGGCGGGTAGGCCGGGCCACCTGGTGCCTGCGGGGCGTAGCCAGGGCCACCACCAGCGAAGCCAGGCGCGGCGGGCGGCGGGTACTGCGGCGGAGCCTGCTGCGGCTGCATCATGTTGCCGAGGCCCATGCCGGCGCCAAAGAAGATCGGCGCGGTCGCACCGCCGCCCTGGGCCAGGCCCTGACCGGCGCCCTGCATCATCTCGCCCTGAGCCGCCTGCAGGAAGCCCCCGGCCAGCCTGGAGTAAGCGGTGTCGCCGGCGAGCTTCTTCAGCCGCTTGTTGTCCTCGTCGTCCAGGTTGATGTCGAGGTTGCCGAGCCTGGTGATCGAGATGCCGTAGTCGACGAGCTCGCGGTTCGCGCCCTCCATGGCGCCGACCTCGATCTCGGGGCTGTGCATCGACAGGCCCAGGATCTGCCAGGCACCCGACATGAGCTGCGTGGTGACCGTGGTACGGGTCGCCTTCAGCAGTTGCTGGGTGACCCAGTCGGTCACGGCCGAGTTGTTGGTCACGTCCACGGTGCCGACCAGGTTGGTGATCAGCCTGGTGGGCTCGACCACGCGCAGCGCGAACTCCCCGAACGAGCGCATCGTGACGATAAGGCCGGTCTGCGGGTCCTGCACTTCGTCAAGGCGGCCGCCGAACCGCAGGTTCGGGAACTCGCGCGCGCCGACAAAGAAGATCTCGGCCTTGAAGGCGTTGCTGCCAGTAGCCCAGTCAACAAACAAGCCGAGGAACGGGAGCTCCTTGGCGTCCAGCGTGTGCTGGCCCGGGCCAAGAGTTCCCATGACCTGGCCCTGGCTGATGAAGACAGCCTGAGCGTCGGGCTCAACGATAGCCCTGGAGAACTTGCGGATGTTCTGGTCGGGCCACTTGTAGACGATTTGACCCTTTGTGTTGTCAGGCGCCGCGATGAACTCACGGCGGGCCTCATTGAGAATGCCCATCAAACCCGCTCCTTCGTACCCTCGTATGAGCATGGCGACAATCTGCGCCGCGTCTAGCGGGATCATACTTCGGGTTTGCGAGTTCTGGGTTCGTAGTGGGTCCCGATCAAGTCCCAGTCAAGTCCCGTTTAGCCGCGACGTGCGCAAACTTCATATATCGATACGGATCCGTCTCGTATCGGATATGCCTTGGCTAGGCAGGCTGCTCACCGTCAGGACCGTGCTGCCGGGGTCTGCGGATAGCGCGCAGGCCAAGGCCCGCCGCAGCGAGCGGCGGGAGATAAGTAAGGAGCGTGAGCACGACCGGCTGCTGGAAGAGATAGGTGATCGAGGTGATCAGCAAGACGTAGAGCGGGACCGCGAACAAGAGCAGCACCCGTAGGGCCCAAGTGCGCCAGCTCAGGAGCTGCAGGCCGCGCCGAGGTCCGGCTGAGCCGAACAGGGCTGCCGTCTCGGCCGCGTAGCCGAACAGCGAGAATGCGAACGGCTCCCCAAATCCGCCACGGAACAGGACATTGGCGCAAGCCACCGCGAGCAAGACCGTGGCTTGCAAGCTGACAACGGCGGCGACCCGGCGCAGGCGCAGCAGCACCAGCGGCAGCGGCAGGCCAAGCCCGTAGAAAACGATCGCGAGGGCCATGTTGGCCGGTGAGGTGATCCCGCGAGCGAGTTCCCAGGCGACCGCTAGGCAGCTCAGAGTCACCGGCGCGGCGATGCTGAACACGGCCAGCGCGTCCGGCCAGGCGCCGGAGGGAAGGGCTGTCGCCGGGGCCTGAGCCTGATCAGCAAGCCTGCCCAGATGATGTTCAGGGTCTCGCCCAGGCCCGGCCGGCGCCTGCGCCCCGCTCATGCCTGACCCCCGGCCAGGCCCAGCCGCCGCGCGGCCGTGGCGGCGTTGACCCGCTGCCGCTCGGCCTCGGCGGCCAGCACCTTCGCGCCTTCGGCGGTGAGCCGGTAATAGCGGCGCAACCGCCCGTCGACGATCTCGTCCCGATCCTGTTCCACCAGCTGCCCGGTCGTCAGCCGGTCCAGCGCGGCGTACAGGGTCCCGGCGGGAAGCCGCACTCGGCCCGCGGAGATCTCGCCCACGTCCGTCATGATCCCGTAGCCGTGCTGCGGACCGGCCGCCAGGGAGGTGAGGATCAGAAACGTAGGTTCACGCAGGGGCAGCTGATTCATGGATCGGTTATATACCGACTATGGATATATGGCAACTCTAGGGAATGAGGCCGAAGACGGTCGCCGGGGAACCAGAACCAGCTCGGGTTCTGAGCCCGCCGACGATGATCCAGGCGCCGGCCGGCGGCAACTGGGCCAGACCGCGCAGGTTCTCCAGATGCAGCCGGCGGCCGTGCAGCAGAGCCCGGTTCGCGGCGAAGGTGCCGTCGGCGCCTGGATCGACGCCCATGGTGTCGGTGCCGAGCGCCCGGGTCCCCCGCTGCTCGACTAGCCACTGGGCCGCCTCACCGCTGAAGCCTGGATAGTGCAGCCGACCGTCAGCGTCGGTGCCCAGGTACAGCGTCAGGTCGTTGATCCGCTCGTCGTATCCGGTCAGCAGCAGGACCGCGGCACCGGGCGGGATCGGACCGAAGTCAGTTTCCCAGCGGTCGATGCCGGCGGTGTCGACCGCGTAGTCAGGATCGGAGGTTGCTTCTTCCCGGCGGTCTAGAACCACCGCCGGGAAGAAGAAGTCGGCGGCGTCGAGTTGGTCGGCGGATGGTTCGCCCGGGCTGAAGTGCGCGGCGGCGGCCCAGTGCGTACCCGACTGCTCACCGCAGACGAGCCGCTGCAGGTAATAGCCATCGCTGGCGATCGTCGCGGCGGAACTGAGGTCGACCTGAGGGTCCCCAGGGAAGACGGGTGTCTTTTCGGTCAGGACATGACTCAGGAACACAACCTTGCTGAACCCGAACGGCGCCGCACCAGCCATGCCTGGGTACCTCCGCAAAGCTTTCTGCATAGTAAGAGGTCTTGAGGTTTTGATCTTGACCTTAGATTCGGTCCCAGGAGGCCGACTCGTAGGCCTTGTCCAGCCTGGCCATCAGGCCGATGTTGACTGGCAGCGTGACCTCGTCGATCGCGGCGACCGGGGCGATGCCCCTTGCGTTGGTCACGAAGGCCGCGTCGAACGATGCCACGTCGGTCAGGTGCACGGGCGCGTTCCGGTAAGTGAGGCCGAAGTCACCCAGGTGCTGCTGGACCAGCTGCATGGTGATTCCGGCCAGGACGGGCGCGTCCGGCCAGGTGATCGCCGCGCCGTCGAAGAAGCCGATGTTGGTGATCGAGCCCTCGGCGATCACGCCATCGGGGCCGGTCAGCAGCGCCTCGTCGTAGCCGTCCCGCTTGACCTGGCGCTGGTAATAGGCCTGCCCGAAGTCGCCCAGATGCTTGAGGTGCGCGGCCGGGCGCAGGTAGGGCACCGAGCGCAGCCGCCACGGCGAGCCCGGCATGCCTCCCGGCGGCCGGATCGTGATCATGATGCTCGGCCGGTCGTCCAGGTGCCGCACCAGCACGCGGACGGTGGCGTCGGCGACCTCCTCGGTGGCCATCGCGTGCCGGATGAGCCGGACCGCGAGATCGCCGTCCAGGGGGTGGCCGAACATTTCCGAGTGGGCCGCAGTGAGCCTGGCCAGGTGCAGGCTCAGGCCGCGGACCCGGCGGCTCCTGACCTGCATGGTGGTGAAGTGGCCGTAGTCGTCGAGCGCGACGGCGGCCAGTTGCTCTGCTGACGGGTCGGCACCGTCAATTTCGATCCGCACCATATCAATACAGTTTAGAAGAAATCAGGGCACAGCGTGGAAGCGGGGCGGGCCTGACCGGAATTGCCCGTCGGCCGGACCCGCCCCGCTGGTGAGTCAGAACCTGACCTGGCTCCTGGCCAGGGTGAAGCTGCCGTGCAGCGGCAGGTTCGCCAGCGCTGAGGAGTCGCCGACGAAGACGCCGAACTCTCCAGGCGCCACGACCCAGGCGCTGGCCGCGTTGCTCCAGTAAGAAAGGTCATGCCGGTCGAGCGTGAACCGGACGACCTGCGACTGTCCAGGGCGCAGGGTCACCTTTGCGAAGCCCTTGAGCTGCCGCGGCGGTTCGCCCGCCACGGCGGGGTCGCGCAAGTAGACCTGCGCCACGTCGGAGCCCGCTCGGTGGCCGGTGTTGGTGATCCGCGCCGTCACGCGCGCGCCACCGCCGGCGTGACCGCTCTGGCCCGGCGCGCCGATCCGCAGGTCGCTGAACCTGAAGCTGGTGTACGACAAGCCGAAGCCGAACGGGAACATCGGCCTCAGGCTCTTGGCGTCGTACCAGCGGTAGCCGACATCGATGCCCTCGGTGTAGTGCACCTTCCCGTTGACACCGGGGAACTGCGCCCTGGTGCGGGCCTGGACCTGGGACAGGCTGGCCGGGAAGGTCACCGGCAGGTGCCCGGACGGGTTGGTCGCCCCGAACAGCACGCTGGCCAGCGCGGTGCCGTTGCTCTCGCCCGGGTACCAGGCATCGACCACGGCCGACACGCTGCTCAGCCACGGCATCGCCACCGGCGCGCCGGCGTTGATCACCACGACAGTGTGCGGGTTGGCCTTGGCGACGGCGCTGATCAGCTCGTTCTGCGCGGACGGCAGGTTGAGGGTGAGCCGGTCGGCGGCCTCGGTCTCGGTATCGTCAGAGACCACCACCACCGCGGTGCTGACGCTCTTCGCGGCCGTGACCGCGGCCTTGATCTCAGGTCTCAGCGCGGATGGGGTGGCCCAGGTCAGCGCCGAGGTGTCACCGGAGATGTCGACCTTGTACTTCTGCCCGGCGACCAGGTGGACGGCGACCGAATAGGTGTGCACCGGCGGAGTGCTCGGCACGTCGTTGATCTGCTTGCCGTTCAGGGACAGGAACGCCGAGGTATAGCAGCCGCACGGATTCGTCATGGCCAGTACGTAGGTGCCGGTCTCCGGCGCGGTGAGGGTGCCGGCGTAGCTGCCGCCGAACGGGGTCGGCGCGTAGGCCGGTGACAGGTCGGCGGACGGGATGGCCGGCAGGCTGTCGTCGGCCGGCAGGCCCTGGGTGTAGGAGACGCTGGTGCCGGCGCCCGCGGCTTGCCGGAGGCCGGCCAGCGGGGTGACGTTGAACGGCGACGTCACGAAGTCGCTGCCGCCGCCGGTGTCGGCCGGCGCGACCGATCCGGCCGGGCCGATCACGGCGATCTTGCCGCCGTGGCTGGCCGGCAGCGGGAGCACGTTGCCGTGGTTCTTCAGCAGCACGGTGCCGTCTTCAGCCACCTTGACCGAGACGGCCTGGTGCGCCGTGTTCGTCACGGTCGCTGAGGTCTTGCCGGTCGGCGGGTGGTTGAACAGGCTGAACCTGAACATCTCGGTCAGGATCCTGGCCACCATGTTGTTGAGCACGGAGACCTTGATCGTGCCATTCTGCACGTCGGTCTGCAGCGGCTGGCCGAAGAAGGTACTGAACGGCTGCTCCATGTCGGTGCCGCCGAGCGCCGCCAGCTTAGTGTCATGAATGGCGCCGTAGTCCGAGGTCATGAAGCCCTTGAAACCCCAGCGCTTATCCAGCGTGGTGGTCTCGATGTACCGGTTCTGGCAGCTGAAGTTGCCGTTGATCACCGAGTACGAGCACATCACCGAAGCCGCCTTGGCCGTGGTCACCGCCTGCTGGAAAGCCGGGAAGTAGATCTCATGCAGGGCTCGCTTGCTGACCAGGGTGTCGTCGGCACTGGTGTTGCGGTTCGTCTCCTGGTTGTACGCGGCGAAATGCTTGACCTGCGCCATCTCACCGGTGCTCTGCACGCCGTCGATCTCGCCGACCGCTAGCTCGGCATTCAGGAACGGGTCTTCGGTGAACGACTCGAACGACCGGCCCCAGCGCGGGTCGCGGTCGATATTCACCGTCGGGCCGAGGTCCACCGCGGCGCCCTTGCCCCACTCCTCTTCGCCGATCACCCTGCCGTAGTCGCGGGCCAGGGCCGGGTCGAAGGTCGCGGCGAGGGCGACGCCGGCCGGCAGTTGGGTGACACCGGTCAGGCCGTCGCCGACGCCGTTCGGGCCGTCCTCCAGGCCCATCGCCGGGATGCACAGCGAAGGCTGGGCGGCCATGTAGAAGACGTAGGGCTTGCTGGTGCCCTGGCCCTCGACCATGGTGATCTTGTTGGCCAGCGTCATCGCGGCGAGCACCAAGTGGACGCGCCTGGCGATGGGCAGGGACCGGTTCAGCCAGGGGCACGAGGCCTGGCTCGGCCTCTGGGCGGTGGTGGTCGTCGCGGACGCGGTCGAGGTGACGGCCGCTAATGCCAGCGGGACGGCGGCGGCTACCGCGGTCAGCACTAGCAGGACTGTGGGCGCTTTCGGCCCGGTCCGCCTGCCGCGGGTCGGTGTCATGTGGGCCTCCTATCCCCATTTCTAATGATCTCGTGAGCTATTTCGCAAGAGAGGCGCTGCCCGGACCTACGATTTGGAAACATGAAGTTTCCGATATATGCGAGCGCAGGAATCTTTCTCACTCTTGCCAGCTTCGGCTCGGCGAGCACGGCCGCCGTCGCGGCGAGCCACGGCCTGACGGCCGGTCCGCCCAAGTTCTACGTCGAGACCGGCGTCAGCCAGCACGCGCCCTTCAAGCGCCAGAATGTCGTGCGAGCTACGGCTACCGGAGCGATCACCGGCACCATCCGCTGCCCGTGGTCGAAGTCCGTCGAAGAAGATGTGGCGGCGGCTGACAATCAGAGGTTCTTCATAAGCTGCATCAGGATCGCGGCCGGCCCGAAGCCGGTCGTCACCGGGACGCGGATCTTCCGGTTCCGGGTGACGGCCTCCGGCCGGACTACCGGTTACTCGCTGGTGCCGGGCGGGGTATTCAAGGGTGACGCCAGCGGCCTGGCTGCGTCGGCCAACGGGGCCGTACTGGCTGTGGCCGTCGGCGTTACCGCTCCCGGTCCGGCCGAGACCATCGTGATCAACGCCAAGACCGGCGCCCGCGCGATCTGGCGGGGCGGCGTCATGCCCGGCGGCGCGATCTTCGAGGGCGGCAAGCCGTCGCTGACCGCGGACGGGAAGGAACTGGCCGTCTTCGGCCGGGCCCATTGCCCGAAAGGGTCCGCGCCCGGTACCTGCAAGTCGCCCGGCGAGGAGATGCGAGTGGTGAGCCCCGCCCTGGCGGGCGGCAAGCTGGCCAGCGGGCGGCTGGTGTTCAAGCAGTCGCAGCTGACTAAGCCGTCGAATGGCTTCATCAACGGAGCGTTCATTAACTCCGACGGGACCACCGTGACCGCGCCGATCGTTTTCGGAGCGTTCACGCGCTCCTTCGTGGAGGTGCTCAGCGTTTCGGTGGCGACCGGCAAGCCACTGCGGACCGAGTTCAAGCTCAACACCGGCAATGGCTTCTTCTACCGGTTTGTCGGTGCTGATCCGTCCGGGTAGTGGGTGCTGTTCGACGCGGGTCGGAGTTCTGCCAGTGCTCACGCGATGAACGGCTGGGTCAACCACGGCAAGCTCGTACCGCTCAAACCGGTCGGCGACAACGTCTTCGATGAAGTCTGGAGTTCCTGACGCGGCTCGCTGGTTGGCGGCTCGGCCTAGGCTGGGCCGCCGATCGGCTTGCCCAGGAAGGCGAGGATGGCGACCAGCACGGCCGCGCAGACGATCGCGGAGTCGGCCAGGTTGAACGTCCACGGGAAATGCGGCAGGTTGATCCAGTCCACTACCCGGCCGCGGAACGGGCCGGGCGCTCGGAATAGCCGGTCGCTGAGATTGCCGGTCGCCCCGCCGAGCAGCAGGCCCAGCGCAATCGACCAGGCGACGCTGCGCAGCCGCCTGGCCGTACGGATCACGAAGAAGATCACGCCGCAGGCGATCAGCGCGATGATCACGGTATAAGAGGTGCCGAGCCCGAAGGCCGCTCCGGGGTTATAGAGCAGTCTCAAGGTGATTAGCCCGTCAAGAAGCCGTACCGGCGGGCGCCCGGGCAGGTGCCTGAGCACCAGCGTCTTGGAGACCGTGTCGGCGGCCAGCACGAACGCGGCGACGGCGAACATGATCGCAAGCGCCCTGGCCCGGCCCGCCCGGCTCGGACCGGCTTGGGGCGGCGGGCTGGCTTCGCTCGTGTCTGTCTCGTGTGGGTCGGCCGATGGCACGCGTTTACCGTACCCGGCGCGGCGCACGCCTTGGTCCCCGGCTTGGACGGCCGGTCAGACCGGCGCCACGCCGATCAGGCCGTTGCGGGTGACGAGCGCGGCCAGTGCCTGCTCATCGAGGCCTTCGGTGCCGGCCGGCCGGTTTGGCAGCACCATGTACCTGGATTCCGCGCTCGCGTCCCAGACGTTGATGCTGACCTCGGACGGCAGCTCGTAGCCGAACTCGCGGAGCACGCCGCGCGGGTCCCTGACCACCCGCGACCGGTAGGCCTCGCTCTTGTACCAGGTCGGCGACGGGCCCAGCAGCGCGATCGGATAGCACGAGCACAGAGTGCAGACGATGACGTTGTGCTCCTGCTCGGAGTTCGCGACCACCTTGAGCCGTTGCTCCTGCAGTCCGCCGCCCATCGAAAATCCTAGTTCGGGCAGCGCGGCGTTGGCGTCGGCCAGCAGCCGGTCGCGGAAGCTTGCGTCCAGCCAGGCTCGGGCGGCCAGCCGGGCGCCGTTGTCGGGCGATGCCTTCGTGAGGTAAGCGGCCAGATCACGGTCCAGGCTCCCGGCGTCGACCAGGCCGCGCTGTTCGAGCAGGCTCTCCAAGTGCCTGACCTGGGCGGCCAGGCTGGCCTGCGGTCCGGAATGGTCCCCGCTCATCGCGGCTCCTTCGATGCCGGCTGGAGGTAGCTGTGCCAGAGATCGACGGTCACCATGTGACTGCCCTCGCCGAACAGGTCCCTGGCGGCGAACCTGACCGTGTAAACCGGCTCAGGTTCGGCCGGAAGCTGCCGGGCCCGGTTGTCCGGCAGCGGATAGTGCCCGTGCAGTTCCAGGATCGTGCCGACCGCGCCCCGCGCATACCTGGGCAACCTGGTGTGATGAGGCGGATCAGCGGCCTGGGTTCGCACCAGGTCTCCCGGCGCGAACGGCTTGGCGGCGGGCTCAGTCAAAGTGCAGCTCCTCGTCGGTCAGCACGCCCTTATCGGTGAGCAGCGTGGTGATCGCCAGGAACCACTTCTCGTAGTAGGACGCCGCCAGGTACTCCTGGGGCGGGATCCGCTCGACCGCGTCCCTGAACTCATCGAGGTTGTAGACCCCGCGCCGCAGCAGGGCCCGGTTGATCGCGAACACGTGCGCTTCCCAGTCAGAATGAAACGCCGGCTCGTCGCCCTCCTGCTCGATCGCGGCGAAGCCCTGCATTCCCCCGACATCGTTGATCCGGCTCATCGATCCTCCGTCCGGAACTAGCCGCTTAGTCATAGCGTCTCACTGTTAGATAACGGGTCGCGAGTAAGGAGCTAGCCGTGGCAGAGGGCATTGACCTGGACGCGCCTATCACGGCGGTGACGGTCTTCCGCGACGGCGCCCGCGTCGTGCGGACCGGCACGCTGACCGCCAATTCCGGGATGCGCCAGGTCACGATCGCTGGCCTGCCGGCCGCCGCCGACCCCGCTTCGGTCAGGGTCGCCGTGCGCGGGCACCACCTCGCGCTGCTGGACGTCCAAGTGCACAAGCGGTTCGCCGCCGATCCGAGGCGAGAAGACGCGGTCCGGCTCCGGGCGCAGGCCGAGGAGCGCCGGGACGAGGTGCAGGCACTTGACGACGCCGACGCGGCCGAGCAGGCCTCGCTCGCGTTCGCCGGGCATCTGTCCCAGGCAGCGGCGACCGCGCTGGCCCGGGCGGCCAGCTACGGCCGGATCGGCCTTGGCGAAATCGACGAGATGGCGACCCACCTGACCGATACCACCTCGGCTGCGCTCACCCGCCGCCGCGAGATCGCCGCCCGCCGCCGGGTCGCCCACCGCGAGCTGGAAGCGGCCGAGCAGCGACTGGCCAGCAGCGAGAAGCGGTCGAAGCCGGCTCAGTACACCGACGTGTCGGCGACGCTGGAGGTCACCGCCGGAACCGAGGCGGAGATCGAGCTGTCCTACCACGTGTCCGGGGTGTCCTGGCGCCCGCTGTACGACCTGGGCCTGGCCGGCGAACGGCTGACCGTCAACTACCTCGCCGAGATCACCCAGCGCACCGGCGAGGACTGGCCCGCCGTACCGCTGGTCGCCTCGACCACCCGGCAGGGTGAGCACCAGAGGCTGCCGGAGCTGAAGCCCTGGTACGTCGGCCGGCTCCGGCCGTATCCGATGGCGCCGGCCTCGTTCGGCGGTAGCGCCGAACAGCTGAGCTACGACGAGCCGGTCGGGGCGGGAGGCCCGGTGCAGGCGCCGCCCCAGTTCCGGGCCGTCGCTGTCTCCCGCGCCGCGATGGCCGAGCCGATCGTCGCCGAGGTCAGTGAAGCCGGCGCGGCTCTCGCCTACCAGGTCCAGCGGCCGCTGGAGATTCCGTCCGACGGCAGCCCGCACAAGACCACCATCGCGAGGTTCGAACTCGACGCGGTGCTTGACCACCTGGCCGTGCCGGTCCAGGCGCTCGAGGCGTACCTGCGGGCGACCGTCACCAACGACTCCAAGCTGCTGCTGCTCCCCGGCCCGGCCCGGGTCTTTCACGACGGCCAGTTCGTCGGCGAGACCTCACTGGAGACGGTCGCCGCCGGCGAGGAATTCGAGCTCCAGCTCGGCGTCGATGACCAGATCCGGGTCGAGCGCGAACTCCGCCGCCGCAGCACTACCAAGGCCGTGCTCGGCGGCGGCCGGACCGTCGACATCGCCTACGAGATCACGGTCGAGAACCACCGCTCGGGCAAGGCCAGGCTCAGCGTGCACGACCACATCCCGCTGTCCTCCGACGGCGAGATCAAGGTGCGCCTGCGCGAGACCAGCCCGAACCCAGCCGAGCAAACCGACTTGAACGAGCTGATCTGGAAGTTCGAGCTGGACCCGGGCAAGTCAGCGAAGCTAACCCACCGGTTCACCGTCGAGCACCCGGCGTCGGTAACCCTGACCGGCCTCTAGCGCTCCTGCTCCGTCGGGCGGATCAGGAGTTCGTTGACGGCGACGTGACGGCGGCGGGTGACGATGTAGCTGATCGCGTCGGCGATGTCCTCGGCCTCCATCCGGTTGGCGTTCTGGCCGCGCACCGCCTCGATCACCTCCGGCCGGTTATGGCTGAGCAACTCGGACGCGGTCGCACCGGGCTCGACCAGCGAGACCCGCACGTACCGCTTGGCCAGTTCCTGCCGCATCGACTCGCTGAACGCGCCGACGCCGTGCTTGGTCAGCGAATAGACGCCGTTGCCGAGCCGGGCGTGCCGGCCGGCCACCGAGCTGATGTTCACCATGTCAGCGACCTGGCGCGGCCCGTCCTCCGCCGCGCTGATCAGGTGCGGCAGCGCGGCGTGCGCGCAGTACAGCAGCCCGAGCACGTTCAGCTCGACCATCCGCTGCCACTCGGACAGCGGTGCGCCGACCCCAGGTCCGAGCAGCATCACGCCGGCGTTGTTGACCAGCGTGTCGAGCCGGCCGAGTTCGGCGACCGCCCGCTCGACCGCGTCCGTCGCCTGCTGCTCCTCGGTGATGTCCGCTTCGATCTCCAGGGCAGTTCCGCCCTCGCCGCGAATCTCATGCGCGACCGCATGCAGCCGGTCGGCCCGCCGCGCGGCCAACGCCACCGTCGCGCCGTGGCTCGCCAGCGACTTCGCGGCTGCCTCGCCTATCCCGCTTGAGGCCCCGGTCACCAGGGCCACGGTCCCTTCCAGAATCGGTTTCATGAAGCACAGCCTAAGAGCCGGCTCTTCACCCGTTCAGCCTGCTGGGTGAGTGACCGATCAAATCTCTGAGGCCTGGCGATCGATCCCCCTGAGCCACTTCTCCCAGCGCCAGCGCCCCCATCTGGGCAATCGCAGAGGTGGCGCGAAGAACTCGATGAGATCGTAGAACTTCGGTCGCCAGCCGACCGGGGCACGCAGCACGGGTCCGATCGGTGGCTCGTGGCCGGTGGCGAGGAAGAAGATGGTGTCGCGTTGCTGGCGAGCATGTGAGTTATAGGCGACCGCCAGTTCCACAAGCGCTAGACCCCACGCGAGCCGGTCAAGTTCTTTTGCAGCAATTCGCCGCTGTGTCATGATGCTCAGCGCGACGGGAACGGCAATCACGCCTTCACGGATAACGCCAAGATGATAGGTGCCCAAGAACGGCCGAAGATCCACTCGGCTCCTGGCCGCCTCTTCGGCTAGGGCACCGACGGTGTCGATCCATCGCATTGCCGCATTCTCGGCCTTGCCCCGGAGCGGTTGTCTCAGTTCCGTCGCCCGCTGCGCTCTGAGCCGGAATCTATCGTTGCGACGTTTAATTGGCGCTCGCAACGCCAGGTGAGGTACCAGCGCATACAACTCCTTCGTCGGTCGATGCTCGTAATACCGCTCGATCAGGTCCGACCTAATCTTGTGCTCGCGGAAACTCCGGGCAAATTTACGCTTCCAACGCGGTTCATCAAGAGAATAGAATACAATGCTGCCCAGCAGGATCCCGGTCGTAACGGCGGCCGCGCCAAGGCCGGTCAGGAACGCGGAGAGCGAGCTCACCATTCCACCGCCCCAGTTGGTCCGGCCGTGCGGCTCAATGTGAAACCCGCCTCGCGCAACTGGGCCTCGATAGCATGGCGCTTCGCTATCTGTGCCACCTTCGACCGGACAGTGATCGTCGGGGAGCGTATCGACAGGCGGAAATATGCCCATGCTCGTTCAAGCGCGGTCACGCTCGGTAATGCCAGGAAAAAATGGCCTTCAACCTCAAGTACCAGTGGCGACCTTATCGACTCCCGCGGGGACGCCGGACGCAGATTCTCGAAGACGGCCTTAAGCCTTAGCGGACGGTACCCCCAGCGCCCTCGCCCGGAAAGGATTGCCTCATACCAGATGAACGGCGCGATAATGGCAAGATGCTTTAGCAAGCGGATATGAATATCAGGGTGCAGCCTGACAATGTCCATAGGCCGGACAAGACCTTCGTCGGCGAGCTCACCGAATTTATTGATCAGGTTGACCTGAGGTTTTACCGCGTCACGTAGTGCTTCGACCACCGCGTCGTAGGAGTGCTCCAGTGCATAGATAGCGCTAATCATCGCGTCGTCTGGCCGCGTGGCGTTGACTGACCGGCTCAAGATCGTCTGCCAAGCGTCGACCATAGCGTCCGGACTTGGCAAGTCATCCAGGTACAGCACGGCTTCTTCCAGAAACCTGAGTCGCTCCTGGCGCGATAGCCTGACTCTCAGGCTCAGCACGTTGCGTAGCATCACGACGGTGGCTGCCGCCAAGACTAGATTGATCAGCCAAAGTCCTTCCGCCATGCTCACCCAGTGCCGTCCGCTAGTCGCGCGACCACATCGTAGAGTGAACGATAACCACGGATAGCAGACCTGATCTCCTGCAAATAGTTCGATGGGCCAAACGGCTGGGTATCGGCACCGAGGTCAGCCGCGCTGGCCGAGATGCCAGCCATCTCGACGGTCACATCAAAGGGTATGCCGAGATTCTCAATGGCAACCGCGCTCTGATAAGGCACATAGATCGGATTCGTGATCAGAAGGACATGCTTCCCGCGTGCTTCGGATACCCTGCCGGCCCACCAGGCGAAGGTATCGGCGGTATTCGCCCGGCGTTCGGTCGGCTCACGAGATGGCGCCGCGATGACCGTCTGATCTCCGTCATCGAAGCTAGCGATCGCCCAATCCGAATTGCTCTCCTCACCCACCACGGAGGTTTCGATCCGCTCCTGACCGAGATCAGGAAACGCTCCCTTAAGGCCGGCGATCATCGCCTGGAACTCATTGCGAGCCGTTACGTTCATCGCCTCGGCCAAGGCAAGTTCGTCTCCGCGAAGTGGACGGAAGCCGCCCAGCGCGGTGATACTCCGCACCTTGATTCCAGAGTGGACAAGCTCCCGCGCATACCTCGGCCGCGTCATGCACCCCCTTATCAGGCCTCCGAGGATGAGCATGAAGTCGTACTCGGACCGCTTCGGCCGGCATGGTCCCACCAGACCCAGTACTTCGGCGGCTTCGACGGCGGTTTCGGCCTGAACTGGGGTCAGTTCGGCGGAAGATGCCTCATTGCGCTCACGGCCACCCCGCCGGTCCCAATGCCGGGCAGAGAACTCGTCATACCAGTCGAACAGCTCCGTTGCCGTCATATTTGACGGCAACTCGTTGTCCCATCCGGACGATAGCTCGCGGAGCGTCGGGGACTTGATCCAAGCCTCGAGACCGCCGAGAAGGTGCGCGCAACGCTCGGGTAGCTCCAGGTCCGTGTCCCATTGCGGGGACTGAAGTGATTCCATCTCCATAGGGTACGCCCGGCCTAAAAGCTACACGCGGCCCTCCATCTCCTCGGCCGTTCCATTAAGGTGCAGGACCCGTTCCGACAGATCCAACATCATCGCAGATGCCAGCATTGTTACGGTCTGACCGTTCATATCCGCCAAAGCCCAGCCGGTGAATTGATTCTGAACGGGCGGGCCCTGCAAGGCGGGTATGCCCTTGGCGTCGACCATGCTGGTGATGGGTGCCATGTCTTGCAGCATGATCCCGAATTCGGCGGGCGGGCGATCAAAGGCGGCGAGGTTCAGCTCGTCCTTTAGCCAGTGGGCGAGTATGTCCGGCAGCTCTAGGGCTTCCGTAAAACGTGCCAGCCAGTAAGACGGTCGCTTGAATGTGATCTGCCCAGAGATGGTGATCGGAGTTCGGCGGACAAAGTCTACGTGCAAGGTTAGGACTGCGCGGCCCGGCAAGCGTCCTGCGGATGGCCGCGGGGAGAGGGTGAGGCTGGCCGACGCCAGCGGCCTGGCGGCTTCCTCATCGGCCGTCAGGTCTGCTTCGAGGAAAGTCTTGTGCTGGGTACCGCGGGGGTGCCACCGCGCATCGCCGGTGATGTCGGTCAGCTCGCCGATCAGCCTCATGACAGGTTCCTGGGTGAGGAGGTCGGTGAAACTGATCCTGAGTTGCTGCCATCCATGACTCTCGCTGAGCGTTTCGCAGGCGACAACCGCACGAATTCGAACACATGGCGGTGTCCGATCGATGGGTCGGCTGTAGGCCGGATGGTTGAAACCACACCTTGCGAGCTCGGGCAGGTTGGGCACGTCGGTGGAACTATGCGTGAGCCGCCAGCGCTGGGTGACGGCGGGTCCCGCAAGTACCGGCTCTGCAACTTCGGGTGAGGGGCGGCCAAGCAACCGCAGGGCGACAGCGACCAGGCGGGCGATGCCTTCGCCCCATCTGTCACCGAAGAGATCGACTCCTTGGATTGAATCGAAGGTGCGCCCGCCGCCTATATCGAGCGGCGGGATAACGCAGTCGTCAAAGCGCACCGGTATCAACCAGGAGTCGCCCGGCTGACGCAACCGGACTTGCTCGATCGCGAGCATGAGCTCCTCGTTTTGATAGCCCTTCACTCGGCTGACACTGCGGCTGGAGAAGCAGGCGATGAATGCGAGGGCCTCGTCGTTGATCGCCCGACGGATCAGTGACTTCCAATCCTGCCCTGGCCAAAGCTCGCCGGTATCACGCCAGACCCGCACGCCGGCCGCTCGAAGTATCCGTTGCAAGCCATCAACGGCTTCGGCGTCTACACGCGCGTAGGACAGAAAGGCATGCCCGTGAACATCGTAATCACCGCTCATAGCAGAGCAGCTTATTGGCCAGCGGCCACTAAGCTTCGGGGATAAACCTCAAGATCGGTGGCCTTAACGGAAAGCCAGACCTCGCTGCCCGGCTGAAGCGACAGTTCAGCAACCGCCGCCGCCGTGACGTCCGCCAGCGCCGGCGGCTCCCCGGCCAGATCCAGGCGAACCCGGTCAGCCAGCATCGTCAGCCCGGCGATCCGCGCGGGCCAGACGTTCCGCGGGCTCTGCTCCCGCGGCCGCCCGTGGCTGACCGCGATAGCCGAAGGCCGGACCGCGACCAGCGCCTCCCCGGGCACCGGCCGGCCAGCGGTCTCAAAGACATCGCCATCATCCAGGGCCACTCGCGACCCGGCGACCCGGCCCCCGTAGAGGTTCAGACCGACGAGCTTGGCCACATAGTCGGTAGCCGGCTGCCTGGAAACCTTGGCCGGGCTGCCCGCCTGCACGATCCGGCCGTCTTCGAGCACCAGCAGCCGGTCGGTGAGGACCAGCGCTTCCAGCGGATCGTGGGTCACCAGCAGGCACGGCCCGCCGAACTCGGCCAGGTGAGTTCGCAACTCGGCCTGGACGTCGAGCCTGGTACCGGCGTCGAGCGCGGACAACGGCTCGTCCAGCAGCAGCAGTTCAGGCGAGCCGGCCAGCGCCCGGGCCAAGGCGACCCGCTGAGCCTGGCCGCCAGACAACGCGGCCGGTTTCCGGTCTGCTAGTCGGTCCAGGCTCAGCCGTCGCAGCCAGTCAGAGGCCGCCGCCCGCGCCGCCCTCCGGCCCAGCCCCTTAGCTCGGGGCGAGAACGCCACGTTCTCCAGCACGCTCAGGTGCGGGAACAGCCGGTAATCCTGGAACACGAAGCCAACCGGCCGCCCGGCCGGCTCAGTGAACTGCCTGGTCCTGGCATCATCGAGAACAGCACCGCCGAGCGAGATCCGCCCGGCGGAGACCGGAATCAACCCCGCCAAAGCTTTCAGCAAAGTCGACTTCCCCGCTCCGTTGGGCCCGAGGACGCCTACCACCTGACCGGGCTCAACGGCGAACGTCACCGAGAGCCCGAATCCGCCCCTGGCCACCGACGCGTCCACCACCAGCCCCGCGCCAGCGGATAGAAGAGCATTCACCGGGCCGTGCCGCCCCGCAGCCACCGGTCCCGCAGCGAGACCAGCACCGCGACCGACACGAGCAGCAGCACCAGGCTGAGCGCGATCGCCGCGTCCAGGTCGTTCTCCAGCGCGTAGTACACGGCGATCGGCATCGTCTCGGTCTGGCCGGGAAAACTGCCCGCGAACGTGATCGTCGCGCCGAACTCCCCCAGTGCCCGCGCCCAGCACAGGACCGCGCCCGCCCCCAGCGACGGCGCGATCATCGGCACCGTGACCCGGCGGAACACCGTGGTCTTGGTCGCCCCCATCGTCGCGGCCGCCTCTTCGAAGCCGAGGTCAGCCGAGCGCAGCGCCCCTTCGACGGTCACGATCAGGAACGGCATCGCCACGAAGGTCTCCGCCATCACGACCGCGACCGGCGTAAACGGGATCGTCAGCCCGAACCACGAGTTCAGCAGGCCGCCGATAAGGCCGTCCCGGCCGAAGGCCAGCAGCAAGGCGACCCCGCCGACCACCGGCGGCAGTACCAGCGGCAGCGTCACCAGGGCCCTGAGCAGCCGCTGGCCTGGAAACGTAGTCCTGGCCAGCAGCCAGGCCAGCGGAACCCCGATCAGCAGCGAGATCACCGTGGCCGTCGACGAGGTCCACAGGGACAGTTCCAGCGCCTGCAGCGCGTCGGAGCGGCTGAGCACCGCGCCGATCTGCCCCCACGGAGCCCGGATCACGAGCCCCATCAGCGGCAGGACCAGGAACGCCACCGCGACCAGTCCCGGTGCCAGCAGTGACACCGGGGCTCGGCGGGAGCCGCCGCCGCGCTCGGCCCGGCGGACCCGGTCGCGCGCGCTCAGCCGGGTGGTCGCGACCGCCGCCGCCTTCTCCAGACCTGCGGCTATGGCTTCTCGAACCCGTCTTTGGCGAGCACCTTCTGGCCGGCTGGCGACACCACATAGGACGAGAACGCCTCCGCCGTGGGCATGTTGCCCGACTTCTTGATCGTGGCGATCGGGTAAGCCGTCGAGGCGTTGTCAGCGGCCGGGATCTTGATGCCCTTCACCTTTTTCCCTGCGGCCTTCACGTCGGTCAGGTAGACCATTCCGGCGTCGACGTTGTTGAGCTCGACCTGGGTCAGCACCGACTTCACGTCCGGCTGCAAGGTGACCGGCTTCACGTGGATGTTGGCCAGGCTGAACACCTTCTTGGCCACGAAGCCGCACGGAACCTGCGGCTGGCACAGCGCGGTCTTCACCGACGACTTCGACAGGTTCTTGACCGAGGTCACATGGGCCGGGTTACTCGGCGGCACCGCGACCTCCATGATGTTCTTCGCGAACGTCTTCGGATTCGAGGCGTCGCCGGCCGTGACGACCTGATCCATGTTCTGCGGGCTCGCCGATGCGAAGACATCGACGGGCGAGCCAGACTTGATCTGGTCGGCCAGCCCCGAACTCGGCCCGAAGCTGAACTTGACCGTCGTGCCAGGATGCGCGGCCTCGAACTGCTTGCCGATCGTGGTGAACGCCCCCTGCAGCGACGCCGCCGCGAACACCGTGATCGTGCCGGTAACCTTGCCCGACGTCGCTGGCGAAGACTTCGAACTAGAGCTGATTCATTCTTGGCCAACTCTTAACCAGCCCAGTCGAGCGCCGGCGCCAGCGATCGGGCCAGCGCCGAAGCGGGCAGCAGCCGGAGCCCGGTGTTGCGCAAGCCGACCGCGACCGGCGACGCCCATTGGGCCACAACGCCGATCCTGGCCGATTGCCTGGCAATCATCTGGGTCCGCGGCCGGCGTTTCTGGTCGTAGGTGGCCAGCCGCTCGGCAACGGCCGGCCCGCTGCAGTCGGTGAGCACCCGGAGCAGCCCGACCGCGTCTTCCAGTGCCTGGCAGCCGCCCTGGCCGAGGTCCGGGGTCATCGCGTGGGCCGCGTCGCCGAGCAGCGCCACGTTGCCTTTGACGTAACTGCGCAGCGGCGGCACTTCGTAGACGTCCAGGCGCAGCACCGCGCTCGGATCGGCCGCGTCGAGCAGCGCGGGGATCGGGGTCGTGCCAGGAGCCGAATCGCTCCCGGAGTTCTTCCAGCCCGCCCAGCCCGCCGTCGACCGCGCCTTCGGCCGCGTTCGCGGTGGCGTAGCAGTAGATCCGGCCATCGGGCAGCGTGGAGTAGCCGAACCGTTCTCCGTTCCCCCAGGTTTCGCAGATGCCGTGGATCGGCACTGGCGGCGTGACCAGCCGCCAGGTGGTGTAACCGGCGTATCGCGGCGGCTGGCTGGCCGGCCAGACCGACCGCCGCGTGATGCTGCGCAACCCGTCCGCCCCGACGACCAGGTCAGCGCTGGTGCTCCCGGCCGAAGCAGTGCTCCCGGCCGAATGAGTCACGGTTCCGTCCGGCCCGACCTCGGTGACCGTGACGCTGCCGCGCCGCAACTCGGCCGGCACGGCGGCCAGCAGCACGTCGAGCAGGCCGGACCGGTGCACCATCACGATCGGCCCGAACCGCTCGATCATGTAGTCGGCGTCGGCCTTGGACAGCCAGCGGCCGCGAGCCGTCCTGACCCCCGACTGGCCTTCGAAGACCGACAGTTCGCGGACCTGGTCGCCGAGCCCTAGGGCGTCCAGGGCGCGCAGCGCGTTCGGCCACAGCGATAGTCCGGCGCCCACCTCGGTGAACTCGGCCGCCCGCTCAAGCACCTCAACGTCCCAGCCGCCGCGCATCAGCGCGACCGCACTCGCCAGCCCGCCAATCCCGCCGCCGACAATAATCGCGCGCATAGCTTGATTATCCGCGGACGAGGATTCCCCAGATCGCCGAGGCTCATACCACGAAAATGAGATGCGAACGGGCGGGCCGGGCTGATGTGCTGGTTGCCGTGACTCAAATCAGCGATCAGCAACAAACGGTGTTCAGGAACCAGGGCTATCTGGTAGTGCCCGGCGTCTTGGACACAGGCCAGATCGCCGTGGGTCGTGAGATCGTGGCCGCACTGCTCGAGCGGGACCCAGTTCCGGCTGGGCACGTCGGCTTTCATTTCCTGTGGCCCCGGCTCGGCCCGGACGGTCACCCGCTGCTCGATTTCTATCGATCCGCCGGCATCAGCAAGCTGGCCGGTCAACTGCTGCGCCCGGATCTAGCCGTGGATGATCCTGAGTTCGGGCAGGTCGCGCTGACGATCCCGCCCTTCCGTCATCGGCCGGGCGGACCGCACGTGGACGGCGTCACGCCAACCAAGGCGGACGGCTGGCCAGGCACCTTCAGTCTGCTCGCGGGGGCATGGCTGACCGATCACTGCGAATCCGATCGCGGCAACCTGTGGATCTGGCCTGGCACCCACCTTCGGCTCGGCCAGTACCTAGCCGAGCGCGGAGCCGAGGCGCTGATCCGGGTCGATGAGATGAACCCAGGTCCGTATCCGGACGTCGAGCTTGGATCACCCTTGCAGGTCACCGGGCCGGCCGGCAGCGTGCTGTTCGCGCACTACCTGCTCGGCCACAACATCGGCGGTCATTTCGGCCCGGCCGGCTCGCAGCGGCGGGAGACGATCTACTACCGCCTGCACGCCACCGGCCACGTCGACCGCTGGCGTCAGGTGGTCACCGATCCCCTGCTCGAATTCCGGTCCCCGGCCCCCTGAGCCGGGGGCCTCACCCGGCCACTTCCCCGAGTATCACCCCGACTTCGAGTCCCGTCCCAAGCTCAGCCCCAGCCCCGGCCCCGAGCGCCCCAGGCCGATCCCGACCCAAGCCCAGCCCCGGCCCCGAGCGCCCCGGACCGATCCCGACCCAAGCCCTACCGCGACCCCCAAAGCCAGCCTCAACCCCAAGACCTCGCCCCGACCCGGCCTCAGGCGGGCCGCGTCGATGCCTTCTCCCTCGACCTCGTTCGTCACATTGGTCACATTCATCTCGGCTGCCCCGCTAGTTAGCGAGAATCGAACTAGTCGCCATTATCTGTCCCGAACGGAACCGGATGAATATGCGCTTTCATCTGGGATCCCGGGTGTGAATGTGCATATTCATCCGGCCGGCGGACGACGTTATTCAGGGTCGGTCGGGAATTGACGGGATTACAGGCGAGGGTTGATGTGAATTTTCGGGGCTGGGGGCCAGGTGGCGGGGCGGGTGCCGGAAAGGGCGGTTTGGGTTTGGTCCAGAGGGATGGTGGCGGCTACCAGAGGGGTTGGGTCGACGGCGCCGGTGGCGTAGAGGTGAGCGGCGCGGGCCAGGCCCTTGGAGCCGCCTAGTACGCCGACGGCGGTGATGTCCCGCAGGGCCAGTACCCGGGTGTCGACCAGGCTCGGGACTGTTGACAGGCCGATCAGGACGAGGCGGCCGCCCGGCTCGACCAGCTTGGCCGCTCGCGCGGGCACGTCCGCTGAGTTGGACGCGTCGATTACCACGTCGAAGCGGAGACCGGGCAGGCCGGCGGTGGTCCAGCAGTGGTCGAAGCCCAAGGTGCGGGCAAAGTCGAGCGTGTGCGGCTCGGTGCCGACCAGGTGGACCTCGTTGCCTTGGTCCCTCGCGATCAGCGCGGCCAGCAGGCCGATGGTGCCCGGGCCGATGATCAGCAGCCGGTCATCGGCGGCCAGGCTCGCGCCGTCGATCGCGCGCATCGCGTTGCCGCCCGGTTCGACGAGCGCGCCGGTCATCGGGTCGACCCCGTCGGGCAGCGCGACCAGCGCGTGGGCTGGCACCAGCAGGAATTCGGCCAGTGCGCCTGGCCAGCCGTGCCGGATGCCGATTTCGTGGCGGTCGGCGCAGAGGTAGTGGCGGCCGCGCTGGCAGCGCTCGCACTGGCCGCAGCCGAGCATCGTGTCGCCTGCTACCCAGCGGCCGAGCCAGGATCGGTCGACGCCGTCGCCGACGCTGGCGACGATGCCGCACCATTCGTGGCCGATCCTGATCGGGTAGCTGGCCTCGCCGGTCTCCAGGTAAGACATGTGACCGGAGTAGATCTCCAGGTCGGTGCCGCAGATCCCGGCGCGTTCGACCTGGACGACGACCTGGCCGGGGCCGGCCGACGGTTCGGGGACGTCGCGGACGTCGGCCTCGCCGGGGCCGGTGATGACGAACGCGCGCACGTTAGCGGCGCCGGGATCGGCGGCGGAGCCGCCACCTTGACGCTTGATTAGCTTCGGGCGCCGGGAGTCGGGACTCGGCTGGCTCCGGGACTCGATTGAGCTCGTCGGCTTGGCGGGCGGTCAGCCAGAGCTTGACCAGGCCCTCGGTGTCGACCAGCGGCACGAAGATCGGCAGGTCCTGCGGGAGCTTACGCGACTCCACGATCTGCTGGTTGAGCTCGGCGGCGGCCTCGCGCACCTGCTCCTGCGACCTGAACTCCGGCACCGCGGCCGCGAGCAGTTCGCGTTGCTTCCGCAGTCGCAATGCAGTGGGCAGGGTGTCTTCGATCGAGCCGCCCTGGCGGCGCACGTAGTCGGCCAGCCAGGCCTGGCCGTTGAAGTCGTTGCGCTGCGGCAGCGGCTTGCCCGCACCGGGCAGATCGTCGAACGCGCCGCGCTCGGTCGCATTGTTGATCTGCTCGTCGATCCAAGAGGTGAAGTCCATCCCGGCCGGCTTGCGATCGGTCATCAGGCTCCTCCCTTCATGCGTTCAGTATGCCTGCGTGCCCGACGTCTTCGATGAGCCGGCCGTGCTGTGCCCGGAGCAGATTCGGGCTTGACCCTGACGCAGCGTCAGGCTTGCAGCATGGCCGCATGACGATACAAAAAGCGCCAGCCGGACCTGGCCACGAGGCTAGTCCTGGCACTCAGCCGGCCATCTGCGCCCGCGGGCTTCGTAAATCATTTGGTGACCAGGTCGTGCTGGACGGCATCGATCTTGAGGTCGCCGAGGGCACCATCTTCGCGCTGCTCGGACCCAACGGCTCGGGCAAGACCACGACCGTCCGGATCCTGTCCACCCTGATCACCGGCGACGCCGGCGCGGTCACAGTCGCCGGGCATGACCTGCGGGCGGAGGCCGGCAAGGTCAGGGCCGCGATCGGGGTCACCGGGCAGTTCTCAGCCGTGGACGGGTTCCTCACCGGCCAGGAGAACCTGCTGCTGATGGCCGACCTGCATCATCTGAGCCGGGCCGAGGGCAAGCGGCGAGCGGCCGAGTTGCTGGAGAAGTTCGACCTGGTCGACGTCGGCAAGAAGATGGCGCTGACCTACTCGGGCGGCATGCGGCGCCGGCTCGACCTCGCGATGACGCTGGTCGGCGATCCCCGGCTGATCTTCCTGGACGAGCCCACCACTGGTCTCGATCCTCGCAGCAGGCGGACCATGTGGGAGATCATCGCCGACCTGGCGGCCGGCGGCGTCACGATCTTCCTGACCACCCAGTACCTCGAAGAAGCCGATCAGCTCGCCGGCCAGATCGCGGTCCTCGATCACGGCCGGCTCGTCGCCCAGGGCACGGCCACCGAGCTCAAGCGGCTGATCGCCGGCGGGCATGTGCTGCTGCGATTCGGCTCGGCCGACGCGCTGGATCGAGCGGCCGCGCTGTTCGCCTCGGCCGCTGCCCGCGACGATGAGGCGCTGACCCTGCAGGTGCCGAACGACGGCGGCGTCCGGTCGCTGAAGGACCTGCTTGACCGGCTCGACCAGCACGCGATCGCGGTCGAGACGCTGACCGTGCACACCCCTGACCTGGACGACGTTTTCCTCGCTATCACCGGGAGCCAGCGATGAGCGGCTTGAGCTATGCCGTGCGCGATTCCGCCACCATGTTCCGTCGCGATCTGAAGCACGCCCAGCGGTTCCCGATGCTGACAGTCAGCGGCCTGCTGCTGCCGATCTTGCTGTTGCTGCTGTTCGAGGGAGTGTTCGGCCACGCGCTGCGAACCGGTCTCGGCGCTACGGCCGGCAGCGCCAGCTATATCGACTTCCTGACCCCTGGCATCTTGGTCATGACAGCCGGGTTCGCGGCCGAGACGACGGCGGTGAGCGTCTGCAACGACATGGCCGAAGGCATCATCGCCAGGTTCCGCACGATGGCGATCTCCCGGGCCTCGGTGCTGACCGGCCAGGTGATCGGCGCCGCGTTCCGAACACTGATCAGCGCGACCCTCGTCATCGGGGTGGCCATGCTGATCGGGTTCCGGTCTTCGGCCAGCCCGGTCGCCTGGATCGCCGCGACCGGCGTGTTCATCATGCTCACCGTTGCCCTGCTCTGGCTGACCGTGGCGTTCGGGCTCCTGGCCAAGACGCCGGCCGGGGCTAACAGCCTCGCGCTGATCCCCGCGTTCCTGCCGTTCATCAGCAGCGCTTTTATCCCGTCCGGGTCGATCGCGGACGGCGGTACCCGCTGGTTCGCGGCCAACGAGCCGTTCACGCCGATCATCAATACGCTGCGCGGGCTGCTGACCGGCACGCCGATCGGGCACGCCGCGTTCTGGGCCGTGGGCTGGTGCATCGTGCTTACCGCCGCCGGCTACCTGTGGGCTCGATCACTGTACGGCCGGACCCGGCCGTCCTGAATGCCCGCCCAGAGGCCGTGGCCGGATGTTCCCGGCCGCGGCCCCGGGAGGTGCGCAAATCTTTCTACCAAAAGAACCAGAATCTGTTGATCTTGAAAGTCCAGACCCGATAGTCATACCAGGCGGCGGGAATTGTGATGAGAACGCAAAGCACCCCTCCCCCGGTATTGCCGATATTGAATTCGGCAAAGGCGCCGATGCCGAAGATCAGCGTGAGCGCGGCCCAGAAACTGCCGCAGAGGATGCGGTACGCGCTCATGCGCCTGACCCTGATTACGATCGGCGTCGGCTGCTCGTCCGGTGGCGTGTTCATCTAGTTCCAGATGTCGGTGATCGGGGTTGCCTTCGCGCTGGCGCCGAGGTGCGGCAGGCCGTACATGTCCTCGATCGTGCGCAGCACGTTGTAATGGTTGATCTTCTCTTTGTAGGTGCCCGCGCGGACGTGCGCGCCGTAGAAGATCGTCGGGATCTGGTTGTTGTCGCCGGAGGCTCCGAAGTCGGAGCCATCTTCATCCCAGGTGATGATCAGCAGGCTGTTGTGCTTGGTCGCCCAGGAGGCGTAGCCGCCTAGGTGCGCCTTGATCCAGTGGTCGCCGCTGTCCCGCGAGCAGTAGTGCATGTCGTGGCACAGGTTCGGGATGACGAACGAGAGCGTCGGCAGCTTGGCGAAGTCGGCCGGGAAGCTGGTGAACGGCTGGCTGTCGGCAGCCGGGACGTTGCTGAAGTCGACCCAGGGATTGTGCACCCGGGTGTAGCCGAGCGAGATCTCGGAGCAGTCACCGGTGAAGCCGGCCTTGGGCAGGCCTTCCGAGTAGCCGGTGAAGCTTCGCTTGGCGGCGATCAGAGCCGCGCCCAGGTTCGTCGCCTTGCCGAAATTCACCGGGCATTTATCGCTGGTCAGGCCGTGCGCGGAGCCGGAGAACAGGGCCAGGTAGTTGGGCTCGCTCGGGTGGCCGATCGCGAACGAGTCGCTGAAGCTGGCCCCGGTCTTGGCCAGCTGGTTCAGGTACGGCGCCTCGTCAGGGCGGCCGATGATCGCGTTGTAGTTCTTGTTCTCCATGACCACGACGATCACGTGCGCGAACCGGGGCGGCGGGCTGGCCGCGGCGGCGGTGCCCGACGGGGTCATGACGGCTGCCATTAATGACGCGGTGGCCGCCGCCATTGCGAGGGAGCGCCAGCGCGCTGCGGCTTTGATCATTTTGACCCCCTGCCAAGGTTGCCATCTCGGGGCATTAGCGTACGCGTCGGCGCTGGCGGCGGGGAGCCCTCCGGCCGGCCGGGGGCAATCTCTGGCCCGCGAAGTTCACGGCCAGATGCGGAACCGGCGTTCCGGTTTGATAGATTGCCCTGACCGGAATGTGGATTCCGGTTCGAGGAGGTGCCGATGACCGGGCGGACCGTACGCGCGCGACCTGCGGTGACATTCGCCGTGCTGGCGCTGGGGGTGGGAGCGTTCGCGCTGCTGCAGTCGCTGGTGATCCCGGTGCTGACGACGGTGCAGCACCAGTTGCACACCTCCCAGAGCGCGGTGACCTGGGTACTCACCGCCTACCTGCTCTCGGCCTCGATCATGACGCCGATCCTCGGCCGAGTCGGCGACATGACTGGCAAGAAGCGGGTCTTCGTGGCCTCGCTGATCGCGCTGGCGGTCGGCTCGCTGCTGGCGGCGGTCGCCTCGTCGATCGCGGTGATGATCGTGGCGCGGGTAATCCAGGGGTTCGCTGGCGGCATGCTGCCGTGCGCTTTCGGGATCATCCGAGATGAGTTCCCGGCCGAGCGAGTGCCTGGTGCGGTCGGGACGATCGCCGCGCTGACGGCGGTCGGGGCCGGGCTCGGCATCGTGCTGGCTGGTCCTCTGGTCGACCTGCTCGACTATCACTGGCTGTTCTGGCTGCCGCTGGTCTTTACCGTGGTGGCGGCGGTGGCGGCGATCGTGTTCGTACCTGAATCGCAGGTGCGGACGCCGGGGCGGATTTCGTGGCTGCCCGCTTTGCTGTTGTCCGGGTGGCTAGTGGCGCTGCTGGTGGCGCTGAGCGAGGCGCCGTCCTGGGGCTGGGGGTCCGAGCGGGTGATCGGGCTGATCGCCTGCGCGCTGGTGCTGGCCGCTGGCTGGCTGTTCTCCGAGCTGCGGGCCGCGACGCCGCTGATCGACATGCGGATGATGCGGCAGACCGCGGTGTGGACCAACAACCTGGTCGGGCTGCTGATCGGGGTCGGGATGTACGCGACGTTCGCGTTCTTGCCCGAGTTCGTGCAGACCCCCTCGAGCGCCGGGTACGGCTTCGGCGCGAGCATTACCAAGTCCGGGCTGATGCTGCTGCCGTCGGCGATCACGATGATGGCGGTGGGCATGTTCACCGGCCGGCTCACGAAGAAGCTCGGCGGCAAGGTGCTCGTCATCTCGGGTTGCCTCGTCGGCTGCGCGGCCATGCTGATCCTCGCGTTCGCGCACAGTGAGCAGTGGGAGATCTACTTCTCCAACGCGCTGATGGGGGTCGGGTTCGGGCTGGCGTTCTCGGCGATGTCGGCGCTGATCGTCGCGGCGGTTCCGCCGTCCCAGACCGGGGTCGCCAGCGGCATGAACGCCAACATCAGGACGATCGGCGGCAGCATCGGGTCCGCGGTCATGGCGTCGATCGTCACCTCCCAGCTGGCGCCGACCGGGCTGCCGAAGGAGTCCGGTTACACGACCGGCTTCGCGGTCATGGCGGCTGGGCTGCTGCTGGCCGGGCTGGCCGGGCTGCTGATCCCCGCGGCCGCCGCGCGCCGGTCCGCCGGGGCTTCGGCTGAGCCCGAGCACGCTGAGATGGCGATGGTCGCTGGCGGTACCGTCGTGGGCGAGGAGATCGACTAAAGGAGGCGGTCGCTGTGCGGCATGACGCCCTCCGCAACTACGAACGGGTGCTCGATGCGGCGCGGGACCTGTTCGGCGAATCCGGCGCGGACGCGTGCATGGAGGACATCGCGGCGCGGGCCGGGGTCGGAGTCGGGACCGTCTACCGGCGGTTCACCAGCAAGGACGCGCTGATCGATGAGTTGCTCCGGCTGGCGGTCGCGGAGCTGATCACCGCCAGTGAGTCGGCGCTGGCGCGGACCGACGGTTCTGGGCTGGAGCTCCTGGTGCGCGCATTCGGGCGGTCCTTCGCTGATCATGCGCACTATGCGGATCTGCTGCTGGACCGGCAGCCTGATCCTGGGGTCACCCGGCAGCTTCGGGCGGCGATGGCGGAGTTGACGGCGCGGGCAGTCGCGGCCGGGACGGTGAGCCGGTCGGTGACGACCGAGGATGTCATCGCGTTGATCTCGGCGATGCGGGGACTGGTGAAAGCGACGGCAAAGGATGCTCCGGTGCCGGACTGGCAGCGGTTCCTCGACCTTCACCTGGCCGGGATGCGGGCTGGATCGACTTCGGCCGTCGGGGTCGGCGGGCGGTGACCTGGCGGACGGTGCCGGCGATGGTCGGCGGGTTCGTGGTCACGATGGCGTGCGCCGTGCTGGTGATCTGCCGGGGGGCGGGGCGCCGGGACTCGGCTGGAACCGAGCGGGTACTGCGGTGGTGGGCTTCCGGGTGCTTGCGCGCAGCCGGGGCCAGGGTGGTGGTGCACGGCCTTTCTGGCCTTGAATCGCCAGGTCTCGAGTCGGCCGCGCCTTGCGTTGTGGTGGCCAATCACCAGTCTGGGCTGGATCCGGTTACGCAGATCAGGGCGCTGCCGCTGTCGTTGCGGATCCTGGCTATGACGGAGTTGTTCCAGATCCCGGTGCTGGCCCGGGCGCTGCGTACGGTCGGGATGATCGAGGTGGACCGGGATTCGCCGAGCCTGCGCTTGATCGTCAAGTCGGTGACCGAGACGCTCGCGGCCGGGCATTCGGTGCTGATCTTTCCTGAGGGGAAGATTTCCAAGGATGGGTCGGCGGGCGAGTTCAAGAACGGCGCGTTTCTGATGGCGGTGATGAACCAGGTGCCGGTCTTGCCGGTCGCGATCTGCGGGACCAATAAGGTCTGGCCCGCCGAGGGGCGGGCTATTCGCGGCGGCACCGTTCACGTCACGATCGGGCCGTTGCTGCCGACTAAGAACCTGACCAGGCGCGACGTCCCGGCGCTGCGGGACCAGGCCCGCGAGGCTATTGTCAGCGCGTGCGGCCACTGGTCGGCTCTGGCTGACGGCTCCACGCCGTCTGGCCGATGACCGCGCACTAGCCCGCCACTGGTGCCGGGAGCACCCCAGACACACCTCCAGTCCCACCTGTCACATCGGTCGGCCCTATTTTCATGATTGTCGATCACTTATCCCTGGCTGGGACGACATATCCCTGGTTGGTGATTTCTTAATCAGGATCAACCGGGCAAAATTTGTCCCTAACCAGGGATAAGACGTCCGGACCAGGGATATGTGGCGCCGAAGGCCGCATGCCGAGGCTGGCGTGGACGGCTACGACGCTCACTCAAGCAATTGGCGACGCGTCAGAATCAAGATCAGTATGAATTTGCTGCCGGCCGATACGGTTATCGAGGTGGAGCCCGTGGATGCGCCGGTACTGATCGCGGGCGGCGGGCCGGCTGGGCTGGCGGCCGCTGCGGAACTGAGCCTGCACGGTATCGGGTGCGTGGTGATCGAGCCGAGGATGGCGGTCTCGCACCGGCGGCCACGGGCCAAGACGACCAGCGTCAGGACGATGGAGCACATGCGGCGCTGGGGTATCGCCGATCGGCTCAGGCGGGCCGCTCCGCTGGCGGTGCAGTGGTCCCAGCGGGTCACCTTCTGCGAGTCGCTGACGGGGCGCCGGATCACCGACTTCGACGGAGCCTTCGGCCTGACCACGCAGCGTGATGACCTCTTTGCCGAACCTGGCCAGCAGGTGCCGCAACCGGTTGTCGAGGATGTGCTGCGGACGCATCTGGCTAACCAGCCTTCGGTCGAGTTGCGGTTCGGCCATGAGGTAGTCGGCCTTTCGCAGGACCCGGATTCGGTCAGGGTCGAGGTCACCGACAGCGCCGGGGCCAGTTATGCGACCAGGGCGCGCTGGGTGCTGGGCTGCGACGGGGCAAATGGGGTGGTTCGCGACCAGATCGGCGCCCGGTACGTCGGCCGGTCCGATCCGCGACCGAACTTTAACGTCGTCTTCCGCGCTCCTGGCCTGGACACCCACCTGGGCCCGGCCGTGCAGTACTGGGTGGTGGGCGGGCGGACGACCGGGCTGATCGGGCGGCTGGACCTGGCCGGGATCTGGTGGGCGATCATGCCAGGGATCGAGGCCGGGTACGGCCAGGCCCACGACGCCGAACTGATCACCGACCTGATCGGCGCGACGCCCGCTGAGCTTGAGGTACTCGCTACCGATCCGTGGACGGCCCGGCTGCTCGTCGCTGACTCGTTCGGCAGCGGCCGGGTGTTTCTCGTCGGCGAGGCTGCCCACGTGAACCCGCCCTGGGGCGGCCACGGCTTCAACACCAGCGTCGGCGACGCGGTCAACATCGCCTGGAAGATCGCCGCCGTCGAGCGAGGCTGGGCCTCGCCCGGCTTGCTGGCAACCTATGAGCAGGAGCGGCGCGGCGTAGTCGAGCAGACCGTCGCCTGCGCGGCGGCGAACATGCGAGCGATGGCCGGCGATCTGCCCGCCGATGCGGCCGTGATTCGGCAGGCCAAGCGGGCCGAGTTCCATAGCCTCGGGCTGGTGCTCGGCTACTCCTATGCGGGATCGGCGGCGATCCAGCCGGGTCTGGGCGGCGGGCCGGGTCTGGGCGGCGGGCCGGCCGTGATCGCCGACACCACGAGCTATACGCCGACGGCAGATCCAGGCGCGCGGCTCCCGCACGCCTGGCTGCCCGACGGGAGATCGCTGTACGACCGGCTCGGCCCCGGTTTCACGCTGCTTGGTCCCCCCGGTCGCGCTGGCCCACTGCTCGACGAGGCGGCGAGGCGCGGAATCCCGCTGACGACGGTGACGCCTCCGACCGGCTACCCCTGGCGTGACGACTTCCTGCTAGTCCGCCCTGACCAGCACATCGCCTGGCGTACCAGCGACCCCGATGCCATTGACCTAAATCGCGTGACCGGAGCGGATGGCCTATAAAAAGAGATCGTGGCGGGACCGGCGGGCGGGCGGACCGGATGAATGTGCGTATTCACCCCTCGGATCCCGGATGAATCTGCGGATTCACCCGGTGCGCGACGATGATCATGAAGCTGAGTCGGGGCTGGTGGTGCGGCCGGTTGTTGTGTGGCTGATGTGACAGGCCAGGCAAGGCGGGCCAGGCAAGGCTGCGACCACTCGGCGGTGAGATCGGCCCGTCCAGGCGAATTGACACCGCCGGTTATCTGGAGCGGATAGCCGAACTGATAGAAGCCCGGCAAAGCTTTCTAAATAATGAGGTTAATTCAATGGAATGACCACGGAGCATGGCCGGCGGGACCGGAGCTAGACCGGGCGGTACCAGCATTTGGCACCCGTGTGGACGGCGGCGCGCAGGTGGGCGCCGATGACGGCGTCGGCCGCTTCGATCGAGGACAGTGCCCGCCGGATCGACCGGCCAACCGCGATCCTTGCCCGCTCCGTGCCGTCGGCGAACGTGCGGCGGCGGCCAGCCAGCCCGGTGCTCGCGCCGAGTTCCTTCGCCAGCCAGTCCTGCTCGCCCCGAGCCCTGGCGGCCCCGGCAGAGTCACCGGCCGACTCCAGCTTGTCCGCCTGCTCCCGCACCTGGGCCAGGCGGTCCTGGTACTGCCGGACAGCCGCCCGGTCGAGCACCACCTGCCCGGAGCCCGACCCGAAGCCAGCACCGAGCCGGTCGACGCCCGCTACCAGATCGATCGCCGCGATCTCCGCCCCAGGATTGGCGAGCAGCACGGCCAGGTGCGTCATGCCGACGCTATGGCCGATCAGCGCACTGCGCGGGCCGAGTTCCAGCCGCCACTTCGTCCCGTGCCGACGGCAGTTAGCCGCGAACCCGCGCGCGGGCGGCGCCACGTCCGGGCCTAGCCTGGCAGCCAGTTCGGCGGCCTTGCTGCGAAGATCGGCCGCCACAGCCGCGTCGCCGGGCCCCTGCCGGCGATCCAAAGTCTCGGCAAACCGCAGCCGGCCCACGTTGACCGCTGGCAAATGCCCGAGCGCCAGGTTGCGGCAGAGCGAGCCAGACAGGAATTCCAGCCCGTCGTCCAGCTCGCCAAGGGTCACCAGCGCGAGTCCGAGCGCCAGATTGGCCGAGCCGAAGCAGGCGATCCCGAGACTGGCCATCGCCGGCCGATCGGCGAAAGGCAGTAGCAGCTCATAGACCTCGGCCGCCGCATCAACGTCGCCCAGCAGGTAGGCCGCCTCGGCCACGCAGTACAAGGTGACTAGCCAGGTGCCGCACCTGGGCAGATCGGCCAGATGCCTGCCCCGCACCTCGGCCAGAGCGCGAACGGCGAGAAGGTAGTCGCCGTTCTGAGCGGCCGCGACCGCGCGGGCTGCGATAAATGAGTAGTCGACCGCGCTCAGCGTCGGCGAACTGGTGAGCTCGGCCAGCATCGGCAGCAACTCTGGCAGCCGGCCCTGGTACCACCGGATCGCCACTAGTTGCGCGGCGTACCAGCCGTCCGCGTCGATGTCGCCTGCCTTGGCGCCAGCGTCCAGGCACTCCTCGGCGAGCCGCTCGGCCTCGGCCAGCCGGCCAGCCCGGACCGCCTGCATGACGTCGATCGCGCGCACCACATAGCCAACCGCCAGGTGCTCGCGCTCGGCCAGCGAGCCGCGCAGTTCGCCGAGCCGGCGCTCCGCGTGCGGGTCACCGGCCAGGAACAGGTCGGTCGCAAGCCACAGCAGACCAGTAAGCAGGTGACCGCGCTGCCCGGTCCTGGCGGCCGCGCCGACGAGCTCGCCTGCCAGGGCCAGCCGCCGCTCGCCGTACTGCGGACCGGACAGGCACTGATGCGCCCGGCTCAGCGCCTCCGCCAGTGCTACTGGATCGGCGGCCCTGATCCGCAGCCGCAAGGCGAGGGCGGACCGCGGATCGGTGAACGACAGCGCGTGCGCCAGCCTGGCTTCGAGCAGGCTCGCTGCGATCTGGCTGCGGTGCTCTGGCATCCACTGGCCGCACAGGCCAAGGGCCGCCTTCGCCATCATGAGGCCGTCGGCGGTTCGCTCGCCTTCGAGGTAGGCGGCTTCGAACACCGGCCGGCTGCCACGCAAGTCGCCGTTGACCTCAAGCGCGGTCGTCGCATGCGCCAGTACGGCCTCCACCGACTCGGCGTCATCGCGAACGCCGACGGTCCCCCCGACTGGCCCGCCGCTCACCGTCCCGGACCTCCTCGCTAACTGGTCCGCGCCGAAACTCCTTTCACCATTTTCGTAGCCGCAGTCACGATTTGCGATATCGCCTCGGCAACAGTAGGTATCGACTCGATCAAGCCGACGCCCTGCCCGGCGAGCAGTGGCATCTCCTCGAAGTCACCGGTAGTCGACGCCACCGGCACGAAGCTCGAGAACTTATGCAGGTCAAGCTCCATCCCCATCAGGCTGAGGTGGCCGACCACCGGTTCCCTGGAGGTGTCGGCCGGGATCTCACCGACCCGGTCCTGCCACTGCGAGACCACCCGGTTGCGCACCACCCGCATCGGGTTGAAGTCAGGCAGGTCCGGCCCGAACACCCGCGTCCTGACCGTGTCCCGGCCCTGCGCACTGACCAGCCTGGCCTTGTATTCCTCGTGCGCCAGCGACTCCTGGGTCGCGACGAACCTGGTGCCGATCCAGGCCCCGTCCGCACCGAGCATCAGTGCGGCGGCCAGTCCCCGGCCATCGGCAATGCCGCCGGCGCCGAGCACCAGGGCTGGTGCCGCCGCGTCCACGACCAGCGGGAGCAGCGCGAACGTCGGCAGGGTCCCGAGGTTATGACCGCCGGCCTCGGTGCCCTGGGCGATCACCAGGTCGACTCCGTCGTCGACCGCGCGCTTGGCCGCGTCGGGCGATCCAACTTGCTCCCAGACTCTCGTGCCCGCGCTGTGCAGCATGTTGATCCAGGCCTTCGGCGGATGACCCCAGTGAAACGAGGCCACCGGCGCCCCCGCGTTGGCGGCGACCTCGATCTGGGGAAGCGACGACAAGCTGGTGATGAAGTTGATGTTGAACGGCTGGCTGGTGCCGGCCCGGATGGCGTCGATCGTCGCTTTCAGCGCGGGCGGCGGCATCAGCCCGACACCGATCGAGCCAAGCCCGCCGGCTGCGCAGACGGCCAGCGCCAGATCAGGGGTCATGCCGACGAAGGCCATTCCGGCCTGGGCAATCGGGTGGGTAATTCCGTAGGAGTCGGTAAACCGGGTAGATATCATTTCACTAGGCTGACCGGTCTCACCCGCCAGGAGATTGCTGGCAGCGCAGCGCAAGCTTGCTAACTGTGCAGGCTTGAAATCCGCGCGACACGGGAGTATTCGCGATGCCGGTCTGGACCACCACGACGGTGCCACAGCGCCGCCAGTTCGCGTACTGGCGGGAGATGATCTGCGAAGCTTTTCTCGATCTGACTCCGGAGTCAAGGCTGCGCGAAGGATTTTACGGCCGGGTCAGGCAGCGGTCGCTAGATCAGCTCGACCTGGCCAGGATCGAATCGCAGGCGCAGCGAGTGAGCCGGACCGAGGCCGATATCGCCAGGTCTCCGCAGTCCGGCTACTACGCCAACTTCCAATTGCGCGGCCTTGGCGTGACGACCCAGGACGGCCGGGTGGCGGTGACTCGCCCAGGCGACCTCACGCTGATCGACACGACCAGGCCGTTCTCGTTCGAGTTCGGCGGGGACTTCTCCCAGCTCACCCTGCATATTCCAGAGCAGCTGCTTGAAGGCCATCTTGACCGGCCGACTCCGACCGCGACCAGGATCAGCACCGTCGACGGCGTCGGTGCGGCCGTCCGGCACGCGCTCACCGCGATCGACGCAGGCCAGCTCGCCCCGGCATCGGCGGCCAGGCTCGCCCGCCACACCTGCGGACTGCTCGCGGTCGCGCTTGACCAGCCCGAGCCGGTCGGGCCGGTCCGCGAGCGGCAAGGCCGGCTGCTCACCCAGGCCCTGAACGACATCGACGAGCATCTGCGCGACGCCGACCTGTCCCCCGCCCGCACGGCGGTCCGCCTTGGCATCTCCGTCCGGCGGCTGCACCAGCTGTTCGCCGGGCGCGAACTCAGCTATGCCGCAACGGTCCGCCGCCGCCGGCTCGACCAGGCCAGGCGCGACCTCGCCGACCCGGCCCGCGCGGCCCTGCGGATCATCGACATTGCCGCCGACAACGGCTTCGCGGACGTGACGCACTTCCACCGCGTCTTCCGCCAGGCCTACGGCTGCACCCCCGCCCAGCTTCGCCACCGCGAGACCGGGCACTGATCCCCAGCCGGGTTCACCCGCCGAGCCGCTCCAGCGCGACCAGCCGCAGTTCCAGCTGGTCAACCCGGTGCTGCAGGATCTCTAGCTGCGCCCCATCGCTCAGCCGCCGCTCGGCGGTCCGCCGCAGCCTGGGCGACGCCTCGGCCCTGGCCGCGATCAGCGTGAGCGGTACCAGTCGCTGCGGCCCGTGCGGTCCGTCGACCAGCCGAGACGGAATCTGGCCGGTCCTGTACCAGTTCCGCAGCGCCGCCCTGGATACCCCGGTCTCGGCAGCGGCCCGCTCCAGCGTCACCCAGTCAGAGCCGTCGAGCTGAGCCGTCAGCTCCAGCTCGAGCTCCCAGGCATCCAGTCGATCTTCCCAGTCCATGACCCTATTAATAGCATGGTATTGACTAGGTTAGAACCCAGGGTGGACGCTGACTTACATGTTTGAGCGATTCACTGATAAAGCCCGGCACGTCGTCGTCTTGGCCCAAGAGGAAGCCAGGCGACTCGATCACAACTACATCGGCACCGAGCATCTGCTGCTCGGCCTGCTCGGCGTCCCAGAGGGCGTCGGCGGCCGCGCCCTGGCCAGCGTCGGCATCAGCCTGGACACGGCCCGGCAGGAAGTCCTCGACTTCATCGGCAGGGGCAAGGCCACTCCCAGCGGCCACATCCCGTTCACTCCCCGCGCCAAGAAGGTGCTGGAACTCGCGCTCCGCGAGGCCCTGCAGTTGCAGCACAACTACATCGGCACCGAGCATGTCCTGCTCGGCGTGATCAGGGAAGGTGAAGGCATCGCGGTCGAGATCATGCGGAAGCATGCGGACCTGCTGGTGATCCGCGCCGCCGTACTCGACCTGATCGACACCTCAGGATTCGACCCGAACCGAGGCCGCCGCTGGCTCAGGCGCCGCTACGCGACGGCCTTCAGCGGAAGCCAGCCATCAGAACAGGAGACGCTCAGCGCCTCGCCGGCCGCCGACACGACGCTGACCGAAGCGGCTCGGCTAGCCGGTACCGCCCCCGTCGGCTCGCACCACCTGATGCTCGCCGTGCTCGCCGACCCGCAGACCGCGGCCGCCCGCGCGCTCACCGCCCTCGGCGTCGATCTCGAGCAGGCCATGGAGGCGCTGCGCAGCGTGGACGTCACCGGCACCAGCGACGAGCAGCCAGAGGAAGCTGGCCGCAGGCAGATGGTCATCCGCGTGGCCGACGACCGCCTCACGATCGAAGCGACCGACCCGATCATCATCGCCACCGGCCGCGCCACGCTCAAAGCGCTCGACGAGCAAACCGAATTCCGCGGCGACCATCCGGCGGCGGTCAGCCTCAGCACGGTCTGGCAGGCCCTCCAGGACGCCCTGACCGCGATTCAGCGCCGCGCGCAGCAGTCCGCCGCCGAGTCGGACAAGCCAGAAACCCAGGACAAGGACACCGAAGCGGCCTGACGAGATCGAGTTGCTGCTGCTCATCTAACAGAATGATCTTCGGCTGAGAAAGCATCGCGCGGGGTCTTCAGCCCCAGACCAGAGGCCAATCCAGCTCCACCACCCATCGAGCCTTGCTCCAGCGCCGGATCACTGGCCGGTGTGGCGGCGGCCTAGCGGGCAGATGCGGTGTGGCGGCCGCGGCCGGTGGGTGTTTCGCCGGGTTTGCGGCGGTCCCGCGGGCCCACTTCTCATCGGTTAGACGTGACTTCTCACTGGTTGCGAGCACTTCTCTATGATTACCCCGGTTAAAAATGCCGTATACCGGATAAATGTTCGATCTAACCGATGAGAAGTCGTCGAAACCGATGAGAAGTGGCGTCCAACCGATGAGAAGTCAGGTCCAACCGGTGACAAGTGCCCGGGACGTGGCCGTCCGCCAGTCACGCTGCTATGGCCACTTCACCCCTGACGACCCAACCGGGTTGCCGACCGCGAAATCCAGGACCTGATCGAACTAGTCGCGGATACCTAAGGACGGAGCGGAGCGCGGCGCTCGACGAGCCGGGCGCGGCCGGTGCCGACGTCGAAGACCAGCCCGGTGACGGCCAAGGTCGACGGGATGAACGGGTTCGCGGCCAGGGCCTC
>DASYAT010000123.1:0-2328 GCA_036501205.1 Streptosporangiaceae bacterium
GGTGAGCGAGGCGACCTCCTGCGGCGTGGTGTCGCTGTGCCCGACCAGGATCGTTGCCGCGTTGCCGGGCAGCAGGTGGATGGCCGCGAAGACCAGCACCGAGACCAGCCACAGGATGAAGATGCCGCCGACGAGCCGGCGCAGGAGGATTGTCTTGAGCATGACGTCCTCTCGTTACTCCGATGGTGTCGCGGGCTAGCTGGTCCAGACGTTGCGGTACCGCCACGAGCCGAGGGCCCAGCCGGTCGAGTTGAACGGCTGGAATCCGTGGAACTTGCTGCTGTAGACGTCCACGTTGTTCTTGAAGCTGTGGATGATGTCCGGCCCCGTGTCATGGAACCGCTGGAACAGTTCGGTGGCGTAGGTCTTCTGCATGGCTGGGTCCGTCGTCTTCAGCAGGTCCGCGTAGAGGGCGGCGCCGGCCGGGTCATTCCAGTGGCTGTCGTTCAGGCCGCCGGACTTCAGGAACCGCCCGGAGTAGCCCAGGCCCAGGATGTTCGCGGCCCAGTAGCCGTTCGTGAACGGCCAGTTCTTGAAGCCCGCGTCGTACGACGTCGGGGTAAGGTTGCTGACCGTGACCTTGACGCCCGCCGCCGCGGCCTGCTGCGCGAAGACCTGCGCGGTTGCGACGAGGCCGCCGTTCTCTGGTGTAGTGGTGAAGGTGACCGCAAGGCCCTCGTGCCCCGCCGCCTTGAGCAGGCTCTTGGCCTGGGCGATGTCCTGGACCCGCTGGGGGAGGTCCGGGTACGCGGGGTCGGCGGGGAACGGCATGTCGTTGGCGATCTGCCCGTACCCGCTGTAGGCCTGGGCGATCATCTGCGGCCGGTCGACCATGAGCCGGAACGCCTGCCTGACCCGGACGTCGTTGAAGGGCGCCTCGTCGACCCGCATCGTGATCGGCTGGTAGAAGCCCGACTTCGTGATCTGCGTGACGAAGCCGCCGGAGGGGATCTGCTTCAGGTCCGACGGGTCGACGCCGTCGATCGCGTCCACCTGGCCAGAGAGCAGGGCCGCCATCCGGGAGGTGTTGTCGGAGAAGTCGATGATCTCGACCTCGTCCAGGTAGGGCTCACCGGACATCCAGTAGTTGGGGTTGCGGACCATGACGCTGCGCGACCCAGGGGTGAAGCTCTGCACCTTGAACGGGCCGGTGCCCACGGGCTTGGCCGGGTCGAAGTCCGTGGGCACGATGTTGGTCGACGCCGACCCCCACCGCTGGGCGAACAGCGAGTCCGGCGTCTTGAGGTTGAACTGGACGGTAAGGGCGTCGAGCTTCTTGAGGTTGCCGGGATCGACGGCGGCAAACGACGTGGCGGCCTTGCCGGGCTTATTGGGGTTCAGGATGCGCTGCATCGTGAAGATCAGGTCGTCGGCCGTGAGCGACTTGCCGTTGTGGAATTCGACGCCCTGCCGCAGCCGCACCGTCGCCATGGTCGCCGCGGCGTTGAGCTCGATCGACTCTGCTAGCGCGTACGCGGTCTGGTACGGCAGGGCCGGGATGATGTACTTCAGGCTGTCGTAGACGTTCTGGTTACGCTGCTGGTCTATGTCGGTTGAGGAGAACGTGGTGTCGAGGATGTCGGCGCTGCTGCCAATACTTCCGACGCGCAGTGTCCCACCGCGCTTCGCGGTGCCGGCTGCTGCCGTGCTGGTCGATGTGCTAGCGGCGGGCGTGGTGCTGCCGGCGCAGGCGGCCAGGAACGCGGCGCTGAGGCCGCCGCCGCCGATCGCGAGGAAGGTTCTTCTGGAAACGTTCTGAGCCACGTCGGTTACCTTTCACAATGTGCTGAACCGGAATGCCCGGTAAAAAGGGTGAAGAGTTGTGATAAGGAGGCCGGCATTCACTCCGGTGTGAATTCGGCGAATGTCAGCGGCGACGGTGGTTATGTGCGGGAGACGATCTCCTTGACGATGGCGTTCGCGATGCCGAGCGTCTGCGCGCCGCGCGAGTCATGGGTCGCGCCGCCGTTGTGCGGGGTGAGCACGACATTGTCCATCTTGCGGAACTCGGTCTGCACCCAGGCGTCGCGCACGAGCGGCGGCTCGTGCCAGAACACGTCGAGCCCGGCGCCGGCGATCACGCCATCTTGCAGCGCCTTGATCAGGGCGTCCTGGTCGACAAGCCGGCCGCGGGCGACGTTGATGAAGTAAGCGGTCGGCTTCATCAGCTTGAACTCGCGCTCACCCATCAGCCGGAGGTTCGCATCCTCGAAGTTGGCCAGCATGCACACGTAGTCGCCGCGGCCGATGAGCTCATCGGGGTCGGCGACCCACTCGATGCCCATCGCGGCTTCCTCCTCCGGCGGCAGCCGCGTCCGCTTCGTGTAC
>DASYAT010000124.1:0-31613 GCA_036501205.1 Streptosporangiaceae bacterium
CCGCCATCCCCGAAGCCTCCTCCATCTCACAAGCCGACCAAACGACACGGCCACTAATCGACACAGTTACTTATCGACGCAGCTACTTATCGACACGGCATTATCAGTCCGCGAAGGGCGATAACCCCCATGGATCCAGCCAAGCACCAGCTCGTGCGCGTCACCGTGGTCAGTCCGTTGGGCCAGCACGAGATCGATCTCCCCGCCGATTCGCCGGTCTCCGCGTTCCTGCCCGACCTGCTGGCCATGGCCGGGCTGCAGCTCAGCCAGGCGCGGCTGGCGGCGGACGGCTGGCACCTGACCGACCCGGCCGGCCGGCCGATCCCCGCGCACAATTCGCTGGCCGACCGCGGCGTCGGCTCGGGCGCGGCGATTCAGTTGCGGCGGCCGTTGCCGGGCCAGTCGGCTGAGGAAGCGCTGCGGACCGGCGTCGGCGTGTTCCGCGATCGCGGCGCCGTGTCCAGGCACCTGCCCAGGGTCACGGTCGGGGGCATGCCGCCCGACGATGACCTTGATCCGCTGGAGCGGGCCCAGGCGGTGCTCCCGCTGACGATCGGCCGGGTCGTGCGGTGGCGGGCGGCCGGGCAGGCGTTCATGCGGCCGCCGGAATCGGAAAGGACCGGGGAGAAAGCCGGGGCCGGTAACGGCGCCAGCCAGTCGCCGTCGGCTTTGATGCGGCCTGGCTTTTCCGAGCCCTCCGAGGGCGATGAGGCTTCCGAGCATGGTCCGGCCACCGAAGGCGCCAGCGGACCAATTCTGAACGGGTCGTCAGCAAAGCCAGGGGGCGGAGAGCGGACGCAATTCGTTTCGCGTGAGAGAAGTTCACCTGAGCCGCCGTCGCAGCAGAAGGCTTCGTCGGGCGATGCGGCCACGCTGACGGTCCGTCCGGCGGGCAGGCACAGGTACCGTCCGGCGGACCTGACCATCGAGGCGCCACCGTCGCGGCTAGAGCGGGCTCGGAGCAAGTGGCGGGAGCTGGACAACCTGGGCCGGCTCGATGCCAGGATCATCGAGCCTCGGCTGCAGCACTGCGCGACGATCGCGGTGGTGTCGCCGAAGGGCGGCGTCGGCAAGACGACGGTGACGGCGCTGCTGGGCACGCTGTTCTCGCTGCTGCGGCGGGATCCGGTCGTCGCCGTCGACACCAATCCTGATTTCGGGTCGCTCGGCCGGGTGCTGACGCCGGAGCAGTCTTGGTACGTCGATGACCTGGCGCGGCTAGTCCTGGAGGACGACGAGCTGTCGCTGACCAGCCTGGACTCGCTGCTCGGCCGCGCCGTGCACGGCCTGCTGGTAGTGCCGGCTCCGACCGATCCCGAACGGATGACGGCGCTCGACGAGGACGCCTACCGGCGGGTGATCATCAGGCTCAAGGACTTCTTCAGCCTGATCCTGCTCGACTGCGGGACCGGCTTGCAGGACCCGGCGCTGTCGGCCGCGATCGCCGGAGCCGACCAGGTCGTGCTGCTGACCGACGCGCAGCCGGCCACCGCCAGCCTGGTCGCCGAGTCCACCGAGCTGCTGCACCAGTGGGGCCGGCCGATCACCGTGGTGGTGAACCGGATGCCGCCCAAGGGCGCCAAGCTCGACATCGAGCAGCTATCCAGGTACCTGCCGGCCGCGCGCGGCCTGGTCGTGGTGCCCGACGACGTGGTCGCGGCGACCAGGCTGGCGACCGGCCGGTTCAACTGGCGGGACGCGCCGGAAAGCTGGCAGTACGCGGTGCGGCGGCTGGCGACCGTGCTGGTGGCCGACTGGGAGCGGCTGGGACTCGCGCGTCTGAGCTGAGCGTCTGAGCTGAGCGGCTGAGCTGGGCTGGGCGGCTGGGGCTGGGGCTGGGAGGCTGGGCGGATCTGAACTGGTTGAGTTTCGTATGACCCGGTGCGGGTTCGGGCGGCCCCCAAATTTGCTGCTCCCGGATCCGGTAACGGGCATTTCCGGCAGGGTGAGCCTCCGGGTGGAGCACTTGCCACCGGATAGGGCGCACTTCCAACCGGTTGCGCTGACATACCACTGGTTCGGCTGGCCTCAACCGGTGCATTCGGGACAAAATTCGGCGTAACCGGTGGAAGGTCAGCGCAACGGGTGGCAAGTTAGCGCAACCGGTGGGAAGTCGCCGGGCAGAGAGCCCAGAACTCATCGCGCAGGGCCCAGATCTCGGCGACGCCCTCTTCGGCGGCTGGGCGGGCATCGTGACGGTATGCCGGGCGTCGAGTCGGTCTGTCTCACGTTTCGGTCGTGACTATTGTCACGAATGATGCAGATTGTTAGCTCTGAGTTGATTGTCGACGACTGACCGTGAGCGGCGGACTTAGCCGGGCGAATCGGGAGAAAAATGGTTGTCACCGCACTGACCTGCGGGGCAACCATCTCGTCCCATTACTATTCGGCGTTATTGCGCTGTAACCGTTCTAACTGTTGTAACGTGACCCGCAATTAGCTGGCAGCCCCGATGATCACCGTCCTGCCGCGGACGGTTCTCGGGTCAGGTGACAAGCCTGGGGTGACGCGATGGAGGCGAGTAAACGCAGGTCATGGCCGGTTAACCGGCGCGGTGGCCTGCCAGCGAGAAGGAGTCGAATCGCCACCAGCGCGTTCGCCGCCTTCGGGCTGTTCATGATCGGCTGGACCGGCTTGGCCGCGAATGCGGCCGTCGTCCAGCGCACGGCGCTAGCCAGGCCGGCCGCATCGACCGCGTCGGTCGGGCGGATCGCGCTCGACGACCGGATGAGTTCGGCGGCGGGTCATCAGCCGGCGAAGCACGCAGCCAAGGTCAAGTACTACATAGTCCCGCGCGCGGGACACGGTCCGTCGACCCTGTCCGAGATCGCGGCGCGAACGCTCGGCAATGCCCACTTGTTCATGACGATCTTCAAGCTCAACAAGGGGCGAGTTCAGCCGAACGGCGGGCGGTTGGAGAATCCCAAGCTGATTGAGCCCGGCTGGATTCTCGAGCTACCGGCCAACGCCTCCGGTCCTGGCGTGCATTTCGGGCCGCTGCCACATCCGCGACCCCGGCCGCACCCGAGTCATTCGGGCCGCGCCTCTGCTCCCGCCAGCCCGACGCCGGTGTCGTCGCCGACGGCGGGGTCAGGGAAGTCGTCCTCGGCCGGCAGTCTGGTCATCGTCATCCTGGTGCTGGTAGCCGCGCTGGCGCTGGCAGTGGTCGGGGCCAGATTGCTGGTGCCCCGCCGCCGAGGCCGCCGCAGCCGGGTCGCCGGCTCCGGCCGAGGTGGCCAGGGGACCGATCCCGAGCCGGAGAAGAACCTAGATCGGCTCGGCTGGCTCAAGGGCTTCGAAGACTTCCTGAGCCGGCTGGATGCCGGCAAGGTGCGTGTGCCGTGGGCGGCGAAAGCCGGGTCCAGAGGACGCGACGATGCCGACCGGCTACCGCAGCGGGCCGGGTCCGCACGGCAGCGCGAAGACCATCGGCAGACGGACGAGTTTCCCAGCGGTCCCCTTCCAGCGGTGGGTTACCAGAATCGGCTGGACGAATACCCGAGCGGCTCGATGCCGGCCGTCGACTATCGCGGGCGTTCCGGTGAGTACCCGAGCGGCCCGATGCCAGCGGTCGACTACCGTGGCCGGCCGGGAGGAGAATACCCCAGCGGTCCCATGCCTGCCGTTGACTATCGCGGGCGTCCTGAGGAGTACCCGAGCGGCCCGATGCCAGCGGTCGACTACCGCCGAGGAATGGCCGAATACCCGAGTGGCTCGATCCCGGCGGTGGACTACGACGGCTATTCCGCTGATTACCCCAGCGGCCCGATGCCGGCGATGAACTACCGTGGCCGGCCCGGCGAGTACCCCAGCGGCCCGATGCCGGTCGTGGATCAGTGGGGTCGGCCCGTCGAGTATCCGAGCGGCCAGCAGGAAGCGGTCGGCTACGGCAACTGGCCGCCCGAGCACCCGAGCCGGCCTATGCAGGCCGTTGACTACCAGGGCCGGACCCCGGACTACCAGAGCCGTCCGCAGGAGCCGGTCGGCTATGGCAATTGGCCGCCCGAGCACCCGAGTCGCCCCATGCCGGCGGTCAACTACCAGGGCTGGCCGGCCGAGCACCCGAGTCGTCCGCAAGAGGCCGTTGACTACCGGGGCCGGTCTCCTGAGCATCAGAACCATCCCTACGAGACGCCCGGCTACTCAGGCTGGCCCGCGGGCTATTCCGACTATCCGGGCCGTCCGCAGGAAACCGTCGGCTACCAGGTCTGGCCGCATCCGGGAGATCCCGGCCCCGGCGGACCGGGCCCAAGCGGCCCTGGCCCTGGTCCCGGCCCCGGCGGACCGGGCCCAAGCGGTCCGGGTGTTGGGCCGCAGTCGATCTCAGCCCCGGCCGGGTTCGCCGGACCTTCGCTGCGCGAGCGCGAGTCGGCGCCAGTGCCGCGGCATGCCAGGACGCAGCCGCCACTGCCGGTGCCGGCCTACGGGCAACCGCCGGAGTTGCGCCCGGACGATGCGCTGCGTTACGCCGACGAGTGGGCGGCTGAGGACTGGCCGACCGATGCGCTTCAGGTCGTCAACCTGCTGCTGACCGGGGCCGAAGGCGAGGCGTCCAAGATCCGCATCGAGGCGCACGAGCAGGCGACGGCCGTGCGGGCCGAAGCCAGCGCCGAAGCCACTGCGCTTCGCGCCGAGGCATCCGCCGAGGCGGCGAAGCTACGTGAGTCCGCCGAGCGAGACGCCGAATCCATGCGGGCCTCGCTGCACGCCATGACCTCCGAGTTGGGCGAGGTGGCCGCGTTCGTCACGAAGCGGCTGACCACGCCTGATTCGCTGGTCGCCGAGCCCAAGGTCGATCCGGCCAAGCGCAAGGCCGATCCGGCCGAGTCCGGGATCGAGACCGCAGAGAAGGCCGCCCGCCCGGCAACCACCGAGCGGCCCGGATCATCCCGGCCGCCCGGCACCCGGCCCGCCGGGGCCCGGCCTCCGGGCTCTAAGCCCGGTAGCGGTCGTCCCGGGCCGCAGGCCAAAGCGGGTACCGCGACCCAGCCAGAGGTCGAGCCGAAATCGAAGCCGACTCCGGCCGCCAAGCCAGGGGGCGGGCGAGCCCGTCAGCAGCGCTCGGCCAAGATGATGGTGATCGCGGTGATCGGCCTGATCACGCTCGGCGCTGTGACGGGAACGGTCGAGTTGTTCCTGCACGGTGGCGCGTTCTTCGTGTTCCGGGCTCAGGGCACCGGCGCGACGAACGTCGGCCTGCAAGAAAACCAGGGTCCCGGTCAGCCCGACGCGCCTGGTGCGCACCATCTCAAGCCGCATCATCAGGCGAAGCAGCATCAGCCGGCGAAGAGCCACCCGGCCAAGCCCAAGCCCAAGCACAAGCCGAAGGCCAAGAAGAAGCACAAGGCCAAGCCGGCTAAGCACCAGACGACGCAGCAGCACCCAGCGAAGAAGCACCCGGCCAAGCACAACTAACACCCTCAAGCCACCCAAACCGAACCTCACGCCGGGGAAACACGGGCTGAAAGCTCAGCCAGCAGTACCGCGAAAGGTGTGTGACCCATGCCGAAGACCGCCGTCGACGTCTGGATGGATCAGGATTTCGTCTTCTCGGCCGGAACCCTGCGAAAACAGTCGGCCATGCTCTTCCTGGCCAGGCTGCCCGCGTTCGTCGGGCTGTTCTTCATCGCCCACCCGGTCTTCGTTGGCGACAGCGATGTGCTTAACCAGATAGAAGCCGACGTGCTTGGCATGGCCGGCGAGATCTGCCTGTTCATGGCCCTGCTGGTCACGCCGGTGATCACCGTCACCCGGATGCGCTGGATCGCGCCGCTGCGCCGCTGGTACGGCATCATGTTCGCGATCACGGCGATCGCCGACGCGACGACCGCGTCGATCACTACCGGTTTCGCGGGCGGCGTGTTCGGCCGGCTGGCCGGGCACAGCTTCCTGCTGGTCGGGCTCTTCATGGTGCTGCTCACCTTGCCGCTGCTCGCCACGGCCAACACTCCGGCCCAGCGCTGGCTGGGCAAGTACTGGAAGCAACTGCAGCGCCTGACCTACGTGATCTGGGGACTGCTGATCCTGCACTTGGCGCTGCTCGAAAGCCTCGGCATCGACCCAGCGGACGGCGACGGCGACGCCTTCTTCCACCAGAAGCTGTACCAGGCGCTCGCCTGCTCGATTCCGCTGTTCGTGCTCAGGCTGCCGCCGGTGACGCGGTGGATCGCCAAACAGCAGAAGGCCGGCCATCAGGATCGGGTCTACTGGGCGATCTCGCCGCTGATCGCGCTCTTCGTCATCGGGTTCGTCTTCATATGGAACGAGGAGTTCTTTAAGGGCATGATGTCCCTCACCCTGCATGTGGTCGGCGACTGACCGCTTTCCGATCATGTTCTAGCCAGGCCGGTCCACGGACCGCCGTTACCGTGCCGGCGTTGTTCCCGTCGCCGACAGTTGCATTGCGTTAGATTCGACTACGCTAAGTAATTGAAACGGTGACGGGGGACAACGCATGCTGATATCAAAAGCCCGACGACGGGCCACGCCACTATTGCTGGCCATCCCGGCGACTTTGGCGGTCCTGGCCAGCCTTCATCCAGCATCCGCCAGCGCCGCCCCGACCGCCAAAGCCGCCAAAGCCGCCAAAGCCGCCGTTCCCGCCTACTGCCATTCGGGCGGGGCCAAGCTCTGGGAGAATCTCGCCACCTGCGGCTGGCCCAACTCAGCCAATACCGGCCCTGAGCTGGCCAAGTGCCGTGGCGGCCGCCTGACCCAGCACGGCAACGGCACCACCCCGATCGTGCTGAGCACCGCGAACGAGGTAGTCAACTGCACCGACCTGCGCGGCCCGGTCGAAATCACGGCCGCCGGCGTCACGATCAAGAACTCGATGGTGACCGTCAAGAACGGCACCGGGGTCAGCGGCAGCGCGGCGGTGACCCTTGAGGTCGGGTCAAGCGCGACGATCAGTCACGTCGCGGTCGACGGCGGCAACAGCGTGCACGCCTGCCTCTGGCACGAGGGCACGCAGCTTCAGGCAACGGCGGTGAACTGCTACGGCGTGAACGACGCGATCTTCGCCTGGGCGACGACCAACCCGAGCACGGGCGGGAGCAACTACACGATCACCGACAGCTACTTCCACGACTTCACCCAGGCGACCGCGAACGGCCACGACGACGGATTCCAGACCGAGGGCAGCAGCCACGGCCTGATCAGTCACAACACGTTCCGGATGACCCTGAACTCGACCAGCGCGATCTCGGTCTGGGATTCGCGGGCTGACTCCAACGACATCACTGTGAGCGACAACCTGATCGCCGGGGGCGGGTTCTCCGTCTACGCGGAGGACTACAACCCTGGCGACGGTGCGCCGAGCAATCCGTCGCCGGTCGGCGGGTTCAGCGTCACCAACATCCAGTTCGACAACAACTCGTTCAGTACCATCCTGTCCGGCTGCGTCGGCAAGTACGGCGTGTGGTTCACCAGGCCGAGCTGGGAGCCGTACCATGGCGGCCCGACCGACGGCTGGCACCGGATCGGCAACGTCGTGCTGGAGACCGGCGAGAACGTCGACAACGGCAACCCGCACAGCAACGGCAAGCTCTGCGGCTAATCCCGGTTGCATCTGCATGTGCTGACCCCGTCCGCGTGGCGAGCCCACAATCCTGATCATCGCCGATTGCATTGCGTTAGCTTTGGCTGCTCTGTGTATTCAAAGGCTTCAGGTAGTCGTAGCGTGACGGGGGAAACGCATGCAGAAATCGATCATCCCGCCGCTGGAAGGCCCGCCCCGCACGCGGGCCTTCCAGCAGCGGTATCTGTCTACGGCGATGTTGCTAGGCGCCGGCGCTACCGCGGCGAGCCTGGCCATCCTGCTCCCGGTCTCGGCCAGCGCCTCAAGCGCGAGCGCTCACCGGGAGCAGGCCGCCGCGCTCCCCGCCTACTGCCAATCGGGTGGTCCGATGCTGTGGGCCAATCTTTCTGAATGCGGCTGGCCCGACCCCTCGAACACCGGCCCGCAGCTAGCCGACTGTCCGAACGGCCTAGTACCGCAGGGCAACGGCACGACGCCGATCGTGCTCAGCGTCGACTACGAGACGGTTAGCTGCGCCGACTTGCGCGGTGCGGTGGAGATCAAGGCCGCCGGGGTCACGATCAAGGACTCCGTGGTCACCACCGCCCACGGCACCGGGGCCAGCGGCACCGCCGCGATCACCAACGAGGTCGGGTCAAGCGCGACGATCAGCCACGTCACAGTCGACGGCGACAATACGGAGGCCGCCTGCATCTGGCACGAGGGCGACGAACTGCTGGTCGAGGCGGTGAACTGCCACGGGACCGACGACGGCTTCTTCGCCTGGTCGGCCAGCGGCTCGGCAACGAGCGGCAACAACTACTGGGTCACAGACAGTTACTTCCACGACTTCACCACGGCCACCGGAAACGGTCACGAAGATGGCTTCCAGACTGAGGGCAGCAGCAACGGCCTGCTTAGCCACAACACGTTCCAGATGGCGCTGGGCGCGAGCAGCGCGATCGGGATCTGGGACTCCCGCAAATCCTCCACCGACATCACGGTGACCGACAACCTCATCTCCGGCGGCGCGTTCGCCGTCTACGCCGAGGACTACAACCCGGGCGACAGCGCGCCGGGCGACGCGTCCGCGGTCGGCGGGAACAGCGTGGCCGGCATCCAGTTCGACGGCAACTACTTCAGCGCCGAGGCCTCAGGCTGCGTGGGTAAGTACGGCGCCTGGTTCACCAGGAAGGGCTGGCAGCCATATGCGGGCGGTCCGACCGATGGCTGGCATCGAATCGGCAACACGGTGCTGGAGACCAACGCGAACATCGACGACACCAACCCGACCAGCAACGGCAAACTCTGCGACTAGCCAGGCCCCTAGCTAGCACCGATCTCGTCGAGAACCCGCCCGATCGCCGAGACGATCGCCTCCGGGCGGAACTCGTTGATCGCGTGATGAGTATCCGGCAACTCAATGTGAGTGCCCCTGGGCACCGACCTGGCCACCTCCGCCTGTGCGGCGGTCCACTTGGCCCGGTGTTCAGGGGCGGCACCGACGGTGGCGCTGAGCAGCACGACCGGGACGTCGGGCAGCGGCGATCTCGACCTGAGCTGGTGGATCTCAGGCACGCAGTTGGTGAACATCATCGCCTCGTCGTGAATGATCTGCCCCTGGGCCTTGGTCGCGAAGCACGACGCGTAGGCCGCGAACAGCAGCGCCTGGACTCGCTCGTCCTCGGTGAGCCCGTATATATAAGACGTGAAGTATTCGCGGACGAGGGCGTCGACTTCACCCGCCGCCTGCCGCTCCAGGATCTCCTCGCTGGCCCGCACGCTGTCTTCGTGGATCTCGGCCGGCAGCTGCGACCAGTAGATCTCATCGGCGGGGTCGATCAGCACCAGCCCGGCGATCAGCTCGGGATGCTGCACCGCGAGTAGCTGTACTAACAGGCCGCCCCAGCTGTGCCCGGCCAGTACGCACGGCTCCCCGGTCGCGGTCACGACCGCCGCCAGGTCGTCGATCTCGCTCCGCACCGACACGGACGAGACCGGATCGCTCGTCCCGATTCCCGCCCGGTCGTAAGCGATCACCCGGGTCCGTTCGGCGACCGCCGGCATAACGGCCGCATATGCCAGCGTCGCCGGCTCGCCCAGGCCGGCGTCGAGCACGACGACCGGACCACCGGCCCCAGCCTCAACCCAGCGCACCATTCGGTCATCGCGACTCAACTCGCCACTTGAAACGCGACACGGTAGCAATTCACTAAGAGCCTGGCATACCAGATTGGCCATAGGCCCTATCCAACGACATTTGGCCTATCGCTACCAGAGGGTGACGGCAGTGGATCCTAGGAAAATCTTCTGAAAATCAACATTGGGTAAGAAAGCTTCCCGGTGGTCGAATCGCCATTCCCAGAACGACTCAGCCCGCGCCTTGATCACGAAAACAACAGGTACGGGCTGAATCGGACAATCAGAACTTCGGGTCAGTCGGTCAGGCCGCGTACTTGGCTACTACCTTGCCGACGGCCGGGAGCGTGGCCTCGATGTGCCTGGCGGCGCCGCCGCGGACGGCATGGTAGGCCTTGATGATCGTGGGCCGGTCGGACTTGGCGGCGTGGGCGTCGCTGACCCCGAGCAGGGACTCGGCGACCTGCTCGCCGTTCTTGGACAGGTAGTCGCCGAAGTCGCTGCCGCCCGAGGCGTTGAAGTCGGTCCAGTACGACTCAAGTGCGGCGACGATGTCCGGCAGCATGGTCGTCACCGTCTTGCGCATATAGCCGGACATGAACGCCGAAGCGGTCTTGTAGGCGACCTTCACCGCGGCGCCCGAGACGCCGGACGCCTCGGAGACCTGGGCGTCGATGAGCGCGAGGCAGTCGTCGATGACGTGGGGCTCATTTTCTGGCGTGAGCAGGATCTCGCGGAGTGTCGTGGCCATGGGTGTGCGCTCTCCTTGTCGCTGAGTTCGTGATTTGATCCCCGCACGCATGCCTCGTCGCCGGTCAGGCGGCGGTTTTGAAATGCGTTGCCCGGGTAACCCGGGCAACGGCGTGATTAGCGTACTGCCTGCGGCGGTTTGGAGGGGGTCGTCCCCCTTAGCCGACGCTGCCACGGTCTATACCGGTGCGCGCTGCGAATACTCGCCGGCGAAGCGATGAGTTCGGCGCCGCGGGCAGGTCTACTGCAGTAGTGATTAGCCGAGAAGGAGCAAAGATGACAAATACTCCGATGCCGGAGATCGTGTCGCCGGAGCGATGGCAGGACGAGCGCGACGCCCTGATGAAGGCCGAAAAGGAAGCGACCCGCGCTCTAGACGCTCTGGCGGCCCGGCGCCGCCGCCTTCCGATGGCCAAGTTCGACCCGGCCAAGTACCAGTTCGCCAGCAGCGACGGCCCGGTCACGCTGATCGACCTGTTCGACGGGCGCCGTCAGCTCGTCGTCTACCAGTTCATGGACGTCGGCCCCGACAACTTCTGCCCGGGCTGCACGAACTTCACCAACAACATCGTGGACCTGCCCTCGCTGACCGAGTACGACGCGAGCTGGGCCAACATCTCCAACATGCCGCTGGCCCAGATTGAGGGCTACAAGGCCAGGATGGGCTGGACGCTCCCGTTCGTCTCATCGCACGGCACGACGTTCTCCGCCGACTGCGGTTGTTCCGAAGATGACGGCTTCATGCTGAGCGTGTTCCTGCGCGACGGCGATGACGTGTACCGGACGTACAACACAGGGGCCCGGGGTGTGGACCGGCTCATGTTCGTCACGACCGTCGCCGACCTGCTCCCGTACGGGCGGCAGGAAGATTGGGAGGATTCTCCGGCGGGCTGGCCGCAGCACCCTACCTACGGCTAAACGAATGCGGGGCGGGTCAAAGGCCCGCCCCGCTGATCTGTCAGGCGTCAGATGATGACGGTCTTGTAGTCGTAGTGCCTGGCGAGGTAGCTGAGCGTGGAAGCGTGCAGCAGGTAGTCGCCGTCCACGCCGAACTGAGTGCTCCAGGAGTTCCTGACCTTGATCACCGTGTTCTGCAGCTCGACCGAGCCGTTGCTGGCCTGGGCGATCTGCGGGATGCCGCGCTGCAGGGTCTCGTGCCCGCCGGCGACTCCGGACTTGATAGCGGCCTGGAGTGCTTCGATGCTGCCGTCGCCGTCGACGAAACCGTTGCTGTCCGGATTCATCCAGGAGTTGAACCACGGGCCGCCCTGCATAACCGTTCCGTTCTGCAGGAGCGTGATCGCACCGGTCACGCTGGACGCGGCCTTGTAGCTGGAGGCGTAGCCCAGCTTGATCAGTTCCTGGCTGACGTAGAGGCCGTTGGAGCCGCAGTCGGTCGGTGGCCATTCCTGAGCCGGGTCGCCGGTCTGGTCGGTGACCAGGTGGTAAAGGACGATCGCGAACTTTTCGTTATTGACGGCGTCGGTTGCGGACAGGCTGATCGCCCCGGACGCACCTGTGACCTGCAGTCCAGCGATGTCCTTGCCCGCGGCGGCCCATCGCTCGGCGATGTGCGCGGTGCCGGAGTTGCAGGTGCAGGACCCGAGCGCGTCGGTTGCCTGAGCCCCAGGGACGAGCTTGGTGACGTCGATGCCCTGCTTCCCGAAGTCTTCCTGATCCAGGACGGGTATGGGAATGACGTGGTCCACTTCCCTGAGCGTGGACTCGTTATGGAACTCGAGCAGGTCGAACCGCAGCGGTTCGGCCACCGCCACTTGCCCGAACTTGGTCGTGGTCGGACCGTGATACATGGTGCCCCCAAGCGTGGATGACTTTCGCGGATACCCAAAGGCAAATGCCCCGATCTGCCTAATGGTCCGACGAGCCTATAGCTAAGGAGGCGGCGCCACCAGTAGCTAGCGCGCTTTAATGCTAGTTCCACCATTAGGGATTTGGCCGTGCATCACGTTAGCAATCCGAATTATCCGGCGGCGGGTCCGGTGGCGCTTCCGTGGGAGGTCACGCTCGGGGGCTCGGTACCCGGGAAGGCTGACAAGCTTGGACGTGGACATAGCGACTGCTCCTTGCTGCCTGGTTCGCTCGGGCTGAACTAATCAAAGCCGCCGCAGGCCCGAACACGCCTGAGCAACGAATACTCACTTCTGCGGTCGGGGAGAGGTTGGAGCCGCCCGGTATCATGGTGGGTGATGGAATACCTGGCATTGCACGACGGGATGCTGCAGCTCGTCACGACCGACGGCGACACGCTGGTGCCGCATGGTGAACCCTTCCGCGAGCGTCCGGAAATAGTGCGACGTTCCGGAGTTCCGCTCGGCGTGGTCACGGCCGATCAGGTGCCGGCGCGCTGCCGGTGTTCCTGGTCCTACACCGGCGGCAAGCTCACGCTGAAGTACTCCAACACCGCCTGCCCGGTGCTACGCGAGCACGTGCCCAGCTAAGAGGGCACTGGGTCAGCGCAGCGTCTCGCCGAGTTCGAAGTGCCAGAAAATCATGCACGGGTTGCCGCTGAGGGCGGCCCCGGCGGCCGCCGGGTACCACGAGCGCAGGGTCCAGATGTCTGACGGATGCTCGGGTCGCTCCCGCACGGGGTCGGGCAGGTCGTTCTGATCTCTGACCGCGGAGCGGTACTCCTCGCACGAACGGACCTGGAAACCGAGCGGCAGCGCGGCGGTGAGGTACTCGCTGGTCTTCCTGACATAGTGCGGCAGGTAGCCGTAGCCGCCGTCGGGCAATTTCAGCACGACCGGGTAGTCCATCCGCGAGTCGGCGATGATCAGATGCCCGCCAGGACGCAGCACGCGGGCGAATTCCGCCAGCACTGGGGCGAGTTCCGGCACATGGGACAGCGCCAGCGCGATGACGACCAGATCGACCTGGTTTTCCGCAACCGGCAGCGCGCGCAGGTCGCCCAGGCGGAAATCGCCGCCAGGCACCTTGGCTCTGGCCAGGGCGAGCATCTTGGCCGAGCCGTCCACGCCGATTACCGAGTGACCTTTGCCGGCTAGGTAGGCGGCGTGCCGGCCGGTGCCGCAGGCGGCGTCGAGCGCGATGCCGGGCGGCAGGCTGTCCAGGATCGGCCGCACATATGGTTCTTCGAGGTCAAGCAGGTCATTCGGCCCGTCGTAGCCCTCGGCCCAGACGTCGTAGCCCTCGGCGGCTGTGATCGGCCGGGCAGTCGCGGCCTCGCCGAACTCACCCGGGTTGTCGAGCATCGTCCGGATCTCGGCGATTCTGGCCTCGGTGAACTCGCGGTCGTACTCGCCGTTGAAGGCCCGCAGCAGCGCGACGCCCTGAAGGCCGAGCAGGTACGCCAGTGGATTCTGGTAGATCACGCGGTTGATGCTAAAGCCGCAAACGTGGGACATGCCACCAGATAACGGGGAGGGCGACGAGGATCGAGTAACGCGTTCTGCGGAGACCGGTCGCCTGGCATGTATGAGGGTCGGTCGTTGTTGTGTGGTGCGGTGCGGCGAGGCCATGCCAGCGCCGTACCGCATGAGCCGCGAAAACAATGACAGATGGAGACTGCATGCCCGAGGACTGGAATTCCAAGATCATCGCTGACTTCCGCGCCAACGGGGGCAAGGTCGGCCCGCCGTTCGAGGGGACGCCGTTGCTGCTCCCGCACACGACCGGTGCGAAGAGCGGCAATGAGCGCGTCAACCCGGTTGCCTATCGGGCGGACGGCGACGCGCTGGTGGTGTTCGCTTCGAAGGCGGGCGCGCCTACAAATCCCGACTGGTACCACAACCTGCGGGCCAACCCCAAGGTGACCGCCGAGGTCGGCACGGACACGCGCGAGCTCGTCGCTCGAGTCGCCGAGGGCGACGAACGGCATCGGCTGTGGGAGGCGCAGAAGACCGAGTTCCCAGGTTTCGCCGACTACGAGTCGAAGACTGACCGGCAGATCCCGGTGGTCATTCTTGACCCGGTGAGCGCCTGACGCGACGCCCTTTGCCCTGGCCCGGTCACGTGGAGCGGCCGGGCCAGGGTTGGCTGGGGCGGCCTGCTAGCCGGCGATGACCGGGGTCGGCGTCCCGTTGTTCCAGACCTGCTGGCCTAGGTAGCCGCGGGCCACCATCGTCACGTACTGATAGACCGCGTCTTCGGCGGGTGACAGCGGACCCGGCACGGCGTGGGGCGAGGACAGGCCACGCTGCACGGACTCGCACGCGGTCCAGTCCTGCCGGTTGGTGAGGTCCCAGAAGTCGATCGCGTAGGCAGGGCTGAACCCCGGCCGGGCGGTCGCCTCGGGCGCGAACGCCCAGCTGCACTCGATCATCGTGCGATCCACCGCCAGCGGCAGCAGCCGGTGCACCATCACGTAGTCAGGATGCAGGCTGATCAGTATGTTCGGGAAGATGTTGACGTAGATGACGGTGCGCAGGCCCGCCTCATCGAGACCTCGAAGCGGCACGCCGTGGCTGACCCCGTCGAGCGACATCGTCGTCATGCCGTCGCGCAGGTCCATGTTGCCGCCGACCCAGATGCCGTCCAGGTCGTAGTTGTAGCCGCTCTTCGGCGGGCTGACCCTGCACAGCTCGGGGTGGATAGACGGGCAGTGGTAGCACTCGTGGTAGTTCTCGGTCAGGATCTTCCAGTTGGCCGCGGAGTCGTATTCGTGCGTGCCCGCCGTGACCAGCCTGCTCATCTCGTACGGAGCGATGACTTCGTCGAGCGAGCTCAGCGCGGCGTCGAGCGGCGCGGCCTTGCCCGAGCCATCGACGAAGATCAGGCCGTTCCACTCCACGGCCGGCAGTTCGCGCAAGCCCCACTGGCTTGAGTCGAATCCAGGCCGGTTCTTGAAGCCGGCCGCCGCCTTGAGGTCGCCGTCGAGCCCGAACGTCCAGGCGTGGTAAGGGCAGATGATTACGGCCTGGCTGGCGGACGCGCCGCACGGCAGCAGCTCGTGGCCGCGGTGCCGGCACGTGTTGGCGAAGGCATGCAAGGTGCCGCCTTCGTCCCTGGTCAGCAGGACGCCCCCGGTGCCGGTGCGCTCGGCGCGCTGGTCACCTGGCTGCGCCACCTGCTCGCTGCGGCCGACGCAAAGCCAGCCGCCGCCGAAGAAGTGCTGTTGCTCCCAGGCGAACACGGCCGGATCGGTGTACGCGGCCCGAGGCAGCATCCGACTCTGACCGAACGGGAGAAGTGTCTGGGCTAGGGCGGCTGAATCGACGGGAGCGGACGGCACAACAACCTGACTGACCATACAGTCAATGTTAGATCCCCGGTCAAAAGGTGTCCAGATCTGACGCTGACCTTGGCTTCTTCACTTGTCAACGCATCGTCGCCGCGGGCGGGCTTGCACCCGACCGCGCTGGGTAGCTACGGCACATGTCGACGAGGCTGACGGTGGCGGCGGGCGTGGTGGTGTCGGCCGACCGGGATCGGGTCTGGCGACTGGCCACCGACTGGGCCAGGCAGCGCGAATGGATCTGGGCGACCAAGGTCGATGGCGGGCAGGGGGTCGGGGCCAAGGTCACGGGCTGGACCGGCCTCGGGCCGATAGGGTTCACCGATCCGATGGTGATCACCGAGTGGGTTCCGCCCCGGCGCTGCACCGTGGCGCACCAGGGCAAGTTCGTGCGCGGTACCGGGGTGTTCGAGGTGCTGCCCCGGGTCAGGGACGGCGAGGCCGAGTTCAGGTGGACGGAGATTATCGAACTGCCGTTGCCGCCGCTGATTGCCAAGCCGCTGGCGATCGCTGTCATCGGGCCCGTCGCACGAATGGGACTCGGCTCGTCGTTGCGCCGGTTCGCGCGGGTGATTGCCGCGGACTCTTAGGCTGGTCAGCCTCTTAGGCCGGTCAGCCTGAGTTTGCGGCGGCGCTGGCCATTGACCAGCAGCGAACTATGTCCCGCATCGACAGCAGGCCGGTCACTTCTCCGCTGTCGACGACGACCAGGTGCCGGAATCCCCCAGAGACCATGGTCTTGGCCGCCTCCTCTAGGGTCCAGTCCGGTGAGGCGAAGACGACGTCGTGGGTCTGATGCCCGGCGGCCATTTCGACGTCCGGATCCTGGTCGGCGCCGACCGACTTGAGTATGTCCCGTTCCGTCAGGATGCCGATGCCCGAGCGGTCATGGTCGAGGACGACGGCGGCGCCGACGTGCTGAGCTGCCATCATCTTGGCCGCCTGGCGGAGCGTGTGGGCTGGTCCTACGCTCAGTACGACCCGGCTCATTCCGTCTTTTACCTTCATATTCCGACTCCCTCGCGGACCTGATTGGTGCCGTAATGCGGACCTAGGCTGCTGCCTCATGCCTGTCTGCCGCTCGCGCATCGTCGCGTCCGGGCACTGTGCGCGCTGATCCCGCGCGCCGTTGCGCTCCGCGCCTGCACACTGCCCCGGATCAGCCGTACAACAAGCTTGTGAACATGTGCCGCGCTATGACCAGCATCCGCTATCGGCTGGCCTAGTTCAAGCGCCTGAACTCAGATGGGCTGGGCTGAGCCTGGCTGTCCGAACGGGCCGCTAGCAATTCGAGTGCCTCTTCGTGGAGCGCGCCGTTGCTGCACAAGACGCTGCCGCCGTCGGGCCTGACCTCGCCGGCCAGGTCGGTGAAGACACCGCCCGCTTCCTGTACGACGACCTGCAGCGCGGCCAGGTCCCACAACTTAACTTCCGGCTCGGTCGAGAGGTCAACGGCACCCTCGGCGACCAGAACGTGTGACCAGAAGTCTCCGTAGGCTCGGGTACGCCAGACCGACCTGCTCAGCTCAAGGAATGAGTCAAGCCTTCCGGCCTCTTCCCAGCCCTCCAGGTCCGAATAGGACAGTGACGCATCCGCCATCGCGGTGACTTCGGAAACCCGGTTGGCGGCCGCCTTAGTCAGCGACTTGCCGGTCCACGAGCCGCCACCCTCGGCCGCCCACCAGCGTCGGGTCAGGGCTGGAGCGGACACCACGCCGACCGTTACTTCGCCGTCCGCCATCAGCGCGATCAGGGTTGCCCAGACCGGCACTCCGCGCACGAAGTTCTTAGTCCCGTCGATTGGGTCGATGACCCAGCACCGGGAACTCGAACCGGTCTTGCCGTGCTCCTCGCCGAGCATCGCATCCCTTGGCCGCGCCCGCTTCAGTAGGTTGCGCAGCGACTCCTCGGTCGCGAGGTCAGCATCGGTGACCGGGGTCAAGTCCGGTTTCGCCTGCACGGACAGGTCGAGCGCGCGGAACCTGCGCATCGTGATGTCGTCGGCCGCGTCCGCTAGCACGTGGGCGAACCGCAGGTCGTCGTCGAAACCCGCCATGGCCGCAAACGCTATCGCTAAAGGGGCTCGGGTGACTATGACCGGTCACCTGATAGCAGGTCGCCGTCTTCGATTCCGCTGGTGTCGTCCGGGCTGATGGTTCCGTCCAGGCTGCGCAGGAGGCGACGCAGCGAGTCGAGCCTGGCCGCCAGCGCCCCGTCCGTGCCTGCGGCGGCGTCGAGCGCGCAGTCGGGTCCCAGGTGATCGCAGCCCGGCGGGCAGTCCGCCGTGATGTCGATGAGATCGGGGAACGCCGCGATCACGCTCTCCGGCGACATGTGCCCGAGCCCGAAGCTGCGCAGGCCGGGGGTGTCAATGAGCCAGCCGCCGCCGGGTACTCGGAGCGCGACCACTGATGAAGAGGTATGCCGACCTCGCCCGGTCACTGGGCTGACCGTGCCCACCGCCCGGTCGGCATCCGGGATAAGCAGATTGACCAGCGTGGACTTGCCCACTCCTGAGTGACCGACCAGCACGCTGATCTGATCGGCTAGCAGCCCGCGGAGCTCGTCGATGGCGCTGGCGGGCACCGGCCGCCCGAGCACTACGAAGCGCAGGCCGAGCGGCTCGTAGACCGGCAGGATCTTCTCCGGTCCGGCCAGATCGGACTTGGTCAGGCACAGGACCGGCTCGAGCCCGGCGTCGTAAGCGGCCACCAGGAACCGGTCGATCAGCCGCAGCCTCGGCGGCGGGTCGGCCAGCGCGCACACGATCAGCAATTGGTCGGCGTTGGCGACGATGGCCCGTTCGACCGGATCGGTGTCGTCGGCCGACCGGCGCAGCACGCTGCGGCGCGGTTCGACCCTGACTACTCGGGCCAGCGTTCCCTGTGCTCCGCTCACATCCCCGGCCAGGCTCACAATGTCGCCAACCACGATGTTGCCCCGGCCGAGCTCGCGCGCCTTCATCGCGGTCACGATCCGGTCATCGATCAGGCAGCGGTACCGGCCGCGATCCACCCCGGTTACGAACGCCTCGACCGCCTCGGCATGGGCCGGCCGCCGCCTGGTGCGCGGCCGCGAACTCCGGGCGGCCCTGACCCTGACATCATCCTCGTCCGGGCCAGCCTTCCTGGGCGGACTCATGCAGCGAGCGTATCCGCTCAGGCACCGTCGCGGCCTTGATCAGCATGCATCGTTCCCGCCGCGGCACGTGCATCGTTCCCGCCGGAGCAGATGTACGCGGTCGGCTGCCCGTCACGGCTGACGATGGCGCCTAGTGCCCGAATAGACGGCCTGGAGCTGCATCGTTGCCGCTTTGATGTAATTCCGTCCCGGTAGCTCGGGCTGTTGCGGAATGGTGCGCGTGCGGGTCAGCAATGTCGCCGGGCCGAGGGGGCTGCGACGTGCCTGGGTCAGCAATGTCGTGAGCGCGCGAGGTCTGCAGCATTGCCGGCCCGCGCGCGTTGCTGGAGGTGCGCGTGCGGGTCAGCAATGTCGCCGGGCCGAGGGGACTGCGACGTGCACGGGTCAGCAATGTCGTGAGCGCGCGCGGTCTGCAGCATTGCCGGCCGGCACGCGTTGCTGGACGGGCTGTTGCAGAATCGGCCTGAGTGCATGGCGTGTTGTTTAGGTATGTTCGTGCATGTTTGAGATGATTAGGGTATGGCGAAGAGGTACCTGCCGGTGCTGCTGCCGCCGGATGTGCGGGACTGGCTGCCGCCGGATCAGCCGGTGTGGCTGGTGATCACCGTGGTGGAGGATCACCTGGACACGTCGGCGTTCCGTGCCCGGCGGCGGACCGGCAAGGCGGGGGCGGCACCCGCCACCCCGGCAGCCCCAAGCCCTCCCGCTACGCCGGCCCCGCCGTCGCCGCCATGGCCGAACGCCTCAAAACAGGCGACGGCATCACCGCCTGCCGCCAGCGCGGCCACATCGCCGAAACCCCCCACGGAACATCAAGCACAACCTCGGCATCCGCCAGTTCACCCTCCGCGGCAAACCCAAAGTCACCGCCGGATGGAACCTCATCACCGCGCCGTCCGCAACCTCCTCAAAGCCATCAGCACCGGCAACCTCACCACCCAGGCACTCACCACCCCCTGAACCAGACCGGCACGCCCCCCGCCAGCCAGCCATCCGCCCCACGCCCGGACCCGCCCCAAGCGCGAACGCCACCCGAACCGTCACCCAATCCCGCAACAGCCCGAGCTACAGCATCAGAGAGGCACCGATGCTGCTGATCGGGCCGCTGTGCGCTTGCCCGGCCAGATACCCCCGCAGGTGTGCTGGACGGGGCTGGTGCGCTGAATGGGGACTGTGTGCCGAGTGGGGCTAGTGTGCTGTACGGGGTTGACGTGCTGCATTAGGTTAGTGTGCTGCATGAGGCTGGTTGGGCTGGACGGCGCTGGGGCGGACCTCGTTGCGCTTGGGCTGGAACCGGGCGGGTGTTGTCGGCGGGGTTTGGGGTGCGGGCTGGGGGTTAGGTGTGTTTGTTAGCCGGGTTGTAGCTTGCGCGTTTGCCAATGTTTGGCGGTGCCTCGACTTGGCTATGAACAGCGTCAATCCGCAATTCGGATGGCGGGGTCACCCACAACGGCCCCGGTTTCTAGTGGTTTACGCCGATGGTGCTGCTTCGCCCCGCCTCGGCGTGGCGGAGAAGCCGTCCCCGGTATACGAATACGCAGCGAAGGTGGTCACATGTGCGGCCGGTACGCGTCAGCGCGCTCGCGCATCGAGCTCCTTGAGGAGTTCGAGGTGCAGCGCGATCGCGTCGATGAGTCGCTGACGCCTGACTACAACGTCGCTCCGACCAAGCCGGTTTACGCCGTGATGACCAGGCAGCCAAGAGCCGAGACCGTCGATGCGGCCGCCAGCGACAACGGGGCTACCGGCAAGCCTGCCAGCGATAACGGGGCTAACGGCAAGGCCGAACGCCAGTTGCGGGTGGTGCGCTGGGGCCTGGTGCCCTACTGGGCCAAGGACGTGTCCATCGGCAGCCGCATGATCAACGCGCGAGCCGAAACAGTGAGCGAGAAGCCCGCGTTCCGGGCCGCGTTCGCCAAGCGCCGGTGCTTGCTTCCGGCGGATGGATATTACGAGTGGCAGGCGCCGCCACCTGGCACCAAGGGCAGCAAGCAGCCGTACTTCATCTGTCGGCCCGATCACGGCGTGCTCGCCTTCGCCGGTCTGTACGAGCTATGGCGGGACCGGTCCCTGCCGCGTGAAGACCCGGCGGCGTGGCTGTGGACAGCCACCGTGATTACCACGTCAGCGCCCGATGAACTCGGTGAGATTCACGACCGGATGCCGATGGTGATCGACCGGGCTAGCTGGGCGGACTGGCTCGATCCCGGCAACACGGAGGTGGCCGACGTGCAGGCGATGCTAGCGCCCGCCGCTTCGACCGGCTTGATCAACTACCCGGTCGCGCAGCTGGTCAATTCCGTGCGCAACAACGGCCCCGAGTTGATCGAGCAAGCTGAGCCGGTAGCACCGGGGATGGGCGGTAGGTCCGATGCCTGAGGCTGGTGTGGCCTATCGGGAGGGCACAGGAGGTGTGGGTCGGTTGAACAACGTAGCCGCTCGTAAGCGCCTTGAGGAGGTACGTGACGAGCTCGACAGGTCGGTTGCCGTGCTAAACGGAGCTCACCAGCCAAATTCGCTGGTCTCCGATTACCCGCAGGATCCCGCCGACGCGGGGACCAACCTGGCCGAGTCCGATCGTGCCGAGGCAGTACTCGCGGCAGCCAAGGCCCGCCGCGTGCTCGTGCTTGAAGCCCTCGGCAGGCTCGATGACGGAAGTTACGGGCTGTGCGTGGACTGCGGCCGCCCGGTGCCTGAGGGGCGGCTGGAAGCCAAACCGGAGGCCGCCAGGTGCGTGAACTGCCAGTCCAAGCGAGACCGGCTGCGGCGCTGACTGTTATGCCTGGTCGATCCCCGGCTGTCCGGTCGCGCTGGCCAGCCGGAATGAAGCTAACCCCGGTTGTGTTGGAACGCCCGTGCGCATTGCTGGTAATTTCCGGTGCGACAGAGTACCGCTGGACTCGTGCAGGCGCCCCGCAGCCGAAATAGGGGTAGCCGCAGGATCGGCGCGTGCGGTCGGCACGGTATCCTCCGCCCGAGGTTGTCTACAGCCCGGCCTACACGGACCGGGCATTGCGGAGGGGGTGGGTCCGGTACCTGAGACACTGCAGGGGCGTAATGAGCGCTTCGAGCGTGATGTCCTGCCGTACCTGGATCAGTTGTACGCGGCAGCCATGCGGATGACCCGCAATCCAGCTGATGCCGAGGACTTGGTGCAGGAGACCTTCGCCAAGGCTTACGGCTCGTTCCACCAGTACACCGACGGGACGAACCTGAAGGCGTGGCTGTTCCGCATCCTCACCAACACGTTCATCAATACCTATCGCAAGCGCCAGCGCGAGCCGCAGCGGTCGGGCACCGAAGAGATCGAGGACTGGCAGCTGGCCCGCGCGGCCTCGCATACCTCGGCCGGGCTGAAGTCGGCCGAAGCCGAGGCGCTTGAGAGCCTGCCTGACTCAGATATCAAGGAAGCGCTGCAAGCGCTGCCAGAAGAATTCAGGATCGCCGTATACCTGGCCGATGTTGAGGGATTCGCCTACAAGGAGATCGCCGACATCATGGGAACACCGATCGGAACGGTGATGTCGCGACTGCACCGGGGCCGTAAGCAGCTGCGCGACAATCTCGCTGACTACGCTGCCGAGCTTGGCCTGGCCAGAGCCGCCGCCGACGGGACTTCTTCCGCGCAAGCGCCGAGGGGAGAAGCGAGATGAGCTGCGGAAACCCGCACGAGACGCCATGCAGCGAAGTACTCGACATGGTGTACACCTACCTTGACGGCGAGATGGACAAGGGCTCGGTGTCGTACGCGCAGGTGAAGGTCCATCTGGAGGAGTGCGGGCCGTGCCTGCGGGAGTACGGTCTCGAAGACGCCGTCAAGCGGCTGGTCCACAAGCACTGCGGGCATGACCCGGTGCCCGCCGATTTGCGGCAAAAAGTCCTGTTGCGAATTGAAGCGGTCAGAGCTCAGCTCGAAACCGGCTGACTCGCCATTCGGCCGGCATAGCATCGCGGCAGCCGAACGGTAGCGGCCGAGAACTTCCTAATGCCACAATTTTGGTGTTTCGTAGCTTGGGTGCTTACTGGGTTGTCCGCTGCTCGCGCTGGATGATGTCTCGTTGACCATGATCTGTTGGCAATGGGCTCAAGACCAGCACGGATAGCCCTGATGACGTTACTCTGAGTCGCGACAGCGCCCCGGGAAGTCAGCACCGGGGAAGGCAGCTAGGAGGAGACCGGGACGTGGCCAAACTGTCCGTTGCGTCCTGGGCCTACCTCGTGGCCGTAGTCTTCGCCGCCGGCGCGATCATCGCGGTCACGCCATTCGGCACCGCCGATACGGACTGGTGGCGGGCCTATGCGGTCCTCGCATTGCTGTTCTTGATCTGTGATTCGACGCCTACGCCGCTCGCGGCCCGGCAATCCGCGTGGTCGCCGAGCTCCGCCGCCACGCTCGCCGCCGTCGTGTTGCTGCAAGGCGGATTCGGCGCGGCAATGGTCGGTGCCGTCGCCGTGATCACGCTGCGTCGCCAGGTGCCGCTGGTCGAGCGAATGTTCAATGGCGCGATGTACGCGGTCGCGGGCTATGCGGCCGGGGTCACTTATCTCGCGGTCGGTCATACCGGTCACCTGACCCTGTCAGGCACCGAGGGGAAACTTGATCCTTTCTCGCCGCAATTGCATTTCATGGGCGGTCCGCATTCGGCGATGTTCGCATCCTTGCTGGTACCTTTCGCCGTCGCCGCCCTGGTGCACGTGCTGGTGAACCACGGGCTGCTGTGGGGCATGCTGCTGCTCGATCAGCACAACCGGGCGGCGGCGCGCCGGACGAGGTCGACCGCTGGCCTGCCGCTGCTGCTCGCCTACGATGTCGGTTTCGCCGGGCTAGGGCTGGTGATCGCGGCGCTCTGGCCGGTCATCAATGCGTTCGCCGCCGCGATCGTGCTGGTGCCGCTCTTCGTCGCTCGCTGGGCGATGGGCCAGTTCGCCGAGCAGCAGCGCGCGCACTCGGCGACCCTGGCCGCGCTGTGCCAGGCGGTGGAAACCAAGGACTTCTACACCAGGGGTCACAGTGACCGGGTGTCGCGCGGCGCGGGCATGATCGCCCGGCAGATCAACATGCCGCCGAACCGGGCCGAAGCGGTCACCTTCGCTGGCATGCTGCACGACGTCGGCAAGCTGGGCGTGCCCACCAAGGTCCTGCAGAAGGACGGTGCGCTGACCGAAGAGGAGTACGCGGCAATCCAGTTGCACCCGATGCGCGGGCTTGAGATCGTCGGCGAGATCGGCTTCCTGAACGAGGCGCTGACCGGGATCATGCACCATCACGAGCGGATGGACGGCCGCGGCTACCCGATGGGCTTCGCCGGAGACGAGATCCCGCAGTTCGCGAAGATCATCGCGGTCGCCGACGCGTTCGACTCGATGACCTCCACCCGCTCCTACCGGAAAGCCAGGCGGATCGACGAGGCGGTGGCCGAGCTTCGCAACGGAGCCGGATCGCAATTCGACCCTAAGATCGTCGACGCTTTCATCAGCGCACTCGACCGCGAGGGCTGGAAGCTGCAAGAGCCGGCCCAGCCTCGCGACTACGAGATCCTGACGTCCCAGGACCATGACGACCCGATCGCGCCGCTGCGCGTAGTCGAGAGCCGGTGAGTGGGCATGGCCGCAACCAGGCAATCGCCTTACCGTGACGGCGATGTAGCGGTCAGGCCGGTCCCGCAGCGCTGGCAGGCCTGGCAGTCGATCGACACCGCCAGGCTGGTGCTGCTCGGCAGCACCGCGGTGCTGGTCGCGATCTCATTGGTAAGCCTGGTCAAGCTCCAGTACTCATCGCAGCCGGAGATCGCGTTCGGCCTGTTCATCGCGTTCGGCGAGTTGCTCAGGCTGTCGCTGCCCGGTGCCAGGGAAGCCGCGCCGATCGCTATGGCGGCCGCGCTCGCGTTTGCGATGTCGCTCGGCATCGCCAAGATCCACGCCGGCCACGTACTGCCGATCAACGCGACGCAGGTCGTGGCCGTAGCGGCGCTGGGCATGACGCTCGGGGCGCTGCCGCATATTGCCGCCGGCCGGCCCGCCGGAGTGACCGGCATGTCGGCCCGGCTGCTCGCGGTCGCGTTCGTGGCGTTCACGTTCCGCCCGTTCGCCGGACCGACTCTGGCCCGGTCACCGGGCCTCGCGTTCGGCGTGATGGCCGTGCTAGTGACCCTCGCCTGGCTGCTTGAGACGGTGATCACGGCGGTGATCAGGGCCGAGGACCTGCGGGCCAGGTACTCGGTCACGCTGGCCGACGAGCTCAGGGTCCAGTGGCGGCTCGGGCTGGCCGTCGGCGTCTCCGCGATCATCACGGTCTTCGGTGCCACCGTGATGGGCTTGCTCGAGCTGGCGGTGTTCGCCGGGCCGCTGTTCGTCATTCAGCTCGCCTTCCGCCGGTACGCCGGCATTCGGGCTACCTACCTGCAGACCGTGCGCGCACTCGCTCAGGTGACCGAGGTGGCCGGCTATGTGGACAGCGGGCACTCCCGCCGGGTCAGCAAGATCGCGCTCGCAGTCGGCCGGGAGCTTGGCATGTCCGAGCCTGACCTGCTCAACCTCGAGTACGCGGCGCTCATGCACGACATCGGCCAGCTCTCGCTGGTCGAGCCGATTCCGGCCGGCGCGACCGTCGACGTCCCGATCGCCGTGGCCCGGCGAATCGCCGAGTTCGGTTCTGACGTGATCAGCCAGACTGGGGTGCTCGACGCCGTCGCCGAGATCGTGCGCTGTCAGTGGCTGCCGTACCGGGGCGGCACGGTCAAGCCGCCGATCGAGAGCCGGATCATCAGGGTCGTGAACGCCTTCGACGATCAGGTGGCCGGCTCCTCCGACCGGGACCGGATCACCTCGGCGATTGCGGGCATCCGCGCCCAGATGGAGCGTGAATACGACCCCGCCGTCGTCGCCGCTCTGGCTACGGTCACCGGCCGCCTGCCGGTAAGCCGCCTTTAAAAGATCCATCAGGTTTTACGCATCGCTCGTGGTTTGCGGCGCCGTTACCGCAGGCCAGTCCAGCCCGGGCGGGCTCAGGAAACGCGCCTGGCTGGCACTAGGAGCAGTGCCAGCCAGGCGTTTTCTAGCGGTCGGTCAGATGCCGTTTCTGACCGTCAGCCGTTGCCATGGTTATCGATCTTCCAGATCAGATCGCCTAGGTCAATGCTAAGACTAATCGCGGTCTCGGCCAGGCAGGCGCCATCCGACAGGACGTCGCAGATGGCGTCACCGACGATATGGAAGAACACGGCCGCTATCAGGCCCGCCAGGAGGCCGCCGAAGTGGGGCTTGGGCTTGGTCAGTTGCGGATTGCAGCTTTGAGGCTTAGGGTTCGGCCCGTCGCAGGGAGTTATCCTCTGTTGCAACTTTTCCACGATCGGGATGTCCTCTTGCTGCTGCGGGCATTTAGTTGGACCATACTATTTTCCAGTCATTTTCGAGGACAGTGTGCTCGCAGTCGAGAATCTCCTGGATGGTGCTGCCTCTGCAGCCATGCGGGCCATTGATCTGGTCGCCGGGAACATCGGTCGGAGTGGCGCCGGTACTGCCGGTCAGGATGGGTTCGGGAATTCTGACCGGGCCGGGGATGACGGGGGAGGCGCCGCTGGGGTCTGACAGCGTGGTCGGATTGTCGGTGGCGTAGCTGTAGGCGTTGAGGTCCTGGGGATCGTAGGCGTACTTCATCGGGTCGGGGGAGACGAACGACCCGCTCAGCGGCTGGTATTCGCGGGCGCCGAGGTTGGTAAGGCCGGTGGCGCTGTCGTCGGTGCCGCCGATGAAGCCTTTCTCGCCGGCCGGGAAGCTCGCCGGTACCGGGCCGATCGGGTTGCCGTAGGGGTCGAAGTAACGGCGGGTCAGGGCCGCCGTGGTGGCGCTGATCGCCAGCGAGTCGGTTCCCTGCTGGTCACCGACGAGGTAGCTGAGGCCGGTGCCGCTGGTGAGGGCGGCAACCGTCGTGCCGCCGAGGCTGTAATAGCGGGTGCCCGTGACCGTGCCGGTGCTGGTGTTGAGCGACAGTTCCTCATCCGGCAGGGACAAGGTGGTGGTGCCGGGGTCGGCGGTCATCAGCAGGCTGCCGTTGGCGTCGTAGATGTAGCTGGTGTCCTGGGCGGTCGTGCTGCCGGAGGGGGTTACGGCGTCCTGGGTCAGCATCCCGGCGTCGTTCCAGGTCAACGCCTCCTTCTGACCGCTGCCGGTGGCCGAGGTCAGGTTGCCGTCGGCGTCGTAGCCGTTGGTGTTGCTGATGGTGCCGGACGGGGAGGTGACGGTCGTGCCGGTGACGGCGTGCGGATGGGCGGCGCCGGCCGCCGGGTAGGTGTCGGCGGTACTCGTGACCGCGTCGGCCGGGGTGGTGCTGGTGATGCCGGTGAGGTTGCCGATCGCGTTGTAGGAGTAGGACTGCCAGTACGGGGCGGCGCCGCCTTCGGCCGCGGCCGAAGGGGTGGCCGCGCAGCCGGTGTTTTGCTGGGCCCAGGCCTGGACGAGGCGGTTGAGGTAGTCGTACTGGAAGCACTGCACGTCGGCCGGGACGCCGCCGGCGGACGGGATATCGGCTTCCGAGGTGACAGCGCCGACGTCGTTGTAGGCGTAGTGCAGGTCGTCGACCTGGATCGCAGTGGTGCCGGTCTGGGTGTTCTGCTCGGTCAGGTTGCCGGTCTGCGGGTCGTAGGAGTCGGTCAGGTAGACGGGTTCGGCGCTGGCGCCCATCGTGTACCGCTGCGGCTGGCTCAGGTTGGTGTAAGACAGCGAGTTCACGTACGGGCTGGCGCCGGTCAGGGAGCTCGGGTTTCCGACGGAATCGTAGCCGGTGGTGACCGTCTCAGCGGGCAGGCCACCGGCGGCGGAGTCCGTGTAGGAGGTCTCCTGGCCGTTCGGGGCGTAGGTGTAGGTCTGGGTGTAGGTGCCGCCCAGCGCTCCCTGGCTGGCCGGGATGATCGTCTTCATCCCGGCGGGCTGACCGTTCGGGGCGTACCCGGTGAATTGCTGGGTGTACTGAGCGCCGCCCGAATAAGAGGTGTCTGAGGTCAGCTGACCGGGAGTCACCGTGTCGTAGGTGAAGGACGCTATCTCGTCGGCGGCCGTCTCCGCCGCGCCGCCGGTGGTGTCGTACTCAGCGGTCTGGCGGCCGTCGGTGTCGTAGGTGGTGGAGATGGTCTTGCCCCGGGCGTCCGTGCTCGTCATGAGCTGCTGGGCCGCGTCGTAAGTCATCGTGGTCTTGCCGGCGTCCGGATCGGTCTGGGTGAGATCGTCGTCGGCCAGGTCCCAGGTCTTTGACCAGGTGTTGCCGGCCGCGTCGGTGATCGTGGCCGGGTCCTGGCCGGCGGTGTAGGTGTAGGTGGTGGCGTCGTAGTCGGCGGCGGGGTCGCTGGTCGAGACGGGAACGCCGGCGTGGTACTGCCAGATCGCGGTGGTCAGTCCCCGGCCGTCGGTCCAGGTCGTCATCGGGGTGCCGCCGGCGGGCGGGGTGACGGTGACCTCGTTCCCGCCGTAGGCGGTATCGGTTTCCCAGGTCTGGGTGCCGTCGTCGGAGGAGATCTGCCGCAGGACCCGCCCGGCGCCGTCGTAGGCGTACCCGGTCTCGTCGGGGACGCTGCTGGCGGACGCTTCGACGAGGGTGCCAGACGGCGGGCTCGCCACGTAATAGGGGCCAGCGTTCTGGGCCTGCAACCAATCGGAGTTGTAAGAGGTGTCGGTGATGTCCGCTCCGCCGGCCGCGGTGCCCTGCTGAACTTCGCGGACATTGCCGAAGGAGTCGTCGATCGTGACGGTGCTCACGTAGGTGCCGCCGGGCGTCAGGTCCTGCTCGGTGGTGGCGAACGGCACGGTGCTGCTGTTGGTGTAGCTGAAGGTAGTGGTCGCGGGGCCGGTCGTGGGGGCGCCTGGCGTCCATTCGGCGGTTTTCCGGCCGAGGGCGTCGTAGGTGTCGGTGGTGCGGTTCCCGGCCGGATCGGTCCTGGTAAGGGATAGGTCGCGGGCCTGGTCAAAGGTGCTGGTGGTCACCAGGCCCATCGGGTCGGTCACTGTGAGCGAGGTGGGCTCCGCCCCGGTCGCGGGGGTGTAGGCCGTGGTGGTGACGTGCCCGTCGGGGTCGGTGGAGGTCAGCCCGCGGCCGTACTGGTCGTAGGTGGCGGTGGTCAGGTCGAAGGTCGCGGTGGCGGTCGCCTGCCCGGTCTTCGTGACGTTGCCGGCCGTGGGGGCGATGCCGAGAGCCTGGCCGTCGTAGAAGTTCTCGGTCTCCGATACCAGCGCGCCGGTGCCGGCCCCGGAGGCGTTGCAGGCGCCGGCGTCGGTGATCACCGTGGCGGGCAGGTTGATCAGCCCGGTGGCGGCGTTGGCGGCGTAGGTGGTGTCGGTGCAGGTCGACTCGGCGGCGACGGTGGTATCGGCGATGGCGGACTGGGACGTGATCAGGCCGCTGGCATTGTGCAGGAAGTTGACGGTGGACTGCCTGGTCCCGACGCCGGCCATCGGCGTGTAGGTCAGGGCCGAGGTCGTGCCGGTCAGGAAAGCGGCCTGATTCAGCGCGGTGTTCACCGCGACCGCGGCCGACGTCCAGGGCAGGTCGACGGTGTCGGTGACCTGCTGGCCGGTGCCGGCTCCGGTGTAGACGATCTGCTCGACCTGCGAGCCCGCGAGCTGGTTCAGGTCGGTGACGGCCTGGCCCCGGGAGGTGGTGATGGTCACGACCGGCCCGGTGCCTGAGGGCGGGCCGTTCTGGCTCATGCCCTGCAGGTACGTGGTGACCGACTCGGTCACCGGATCAGGGGCCGTGCCGGTCTCGGCGGTGACCTGCCGGAAGCCGCGCCACTGGTCGTAGGTGACCGGGGCGGAGCGGCTGATCATGCCGGTGTCGTAGTGCCAGGCCGGGCCCGAATAGCTGTAGCTGGTGACCTCGGCCGGGTCGCCGCCGGTGGTGTCAGTCTGGGTGATGCCAGTGACCGCGTACTGGTTGAACCAGTCCTGAGTCGACGCCGTCGCGCCGGGCGGGGTCCAGTTATCGGGATAGCAGGCGGCGGTGTTCGCGCCAGGGGAGGGGAAGGTGCCGGCGGCGCACGGCGCCGGATCGGGCGAGGAGTACGCGACGGCTGTCACGCCGCCGGTGTCGTTGGTGGTGCTGGTCAGGTAGAACCTGGTCAGCTGGGAGTAGCCGGCGGTGGTGTCGGCCGCGGTCTGCACCCGGTTGGGCAGCGGCGAGCCGCCGAAGCTCGTCGGCGGGAGCGTGATCGGGGTGCTGCCGTCCTCGCCGGTCTGGGTGACCGAGGCCAGCCACAGCGACGGGGAGGTTGTCGGGTCTCCGGTGGCTGGATAGCTGGTGGCCAGCGCGTAGGAGTCCACGTTGGTCAACGTGGTGCCTTCGAGCGCCTGGGTGGTGATCGTGGTCAGAGAGTCGTTGTTCCAGAACGTCGGTGCGGTGACCGCGCACGCCGCCCCCGAGGTGCAGGCCAGGTCGGTGGGGGCGTCCTGACGGCCGGCCGCCGACGTGAAGCTGACCTGGGCGGCCGGAGTGGAGGTGTAGACCTGACCGGCCCGCAGCCCGTACTCGATCTTGGTCAGCACGCCGCCCTGGGTGTAGGTGCCGTTGGCGGTGCCGCCGTTCTGCTCCGAATAGGAGTTGGTCTGCGGGCTATACCGGCACCGTCCACAGGCTGTTCGTGGCCTGGTCGCCGGCGGCAAAACCGGGCAGCTGATTCACGCCGAACCAGTACTGGGTGCCGTCCGGCTGGATCACCTCCCAGGAGGTGCCTGACTGCTTGATCGTCTGCCCGCTGTCGGCCTGGGGGACCCACTTTCCGCTGCCGTTGACCAGCGGGGTGGTGACTCCGTTCAGGGACAGCGAGACCGTCGCACCGTCCGGGCACAGGTCGCGGGTCGACGGCTCACCCGCGTCCTGCGAGCACGTGCTGTAGTCCGTCTCGATGAATCCGGGCGAGTAGTCGAAGCCGTCGCCGACCCAGGACGCCTCGTTGTTAGTCGAGGAGGTCAACGCGCTGACCGACTGGGAGTCGTATCCCAGCGCGACCGTGGGTTCTAGCCCGCCCGGCACGGGCGGCACGGCTACCGGATACGAATAGGTGTAGGCGCCCGACGACGCACCGTTGACCCAGCCGGTGTCCGCCTCTGAGAGCGGCTCGGCCGCGAAGTTTCCCGCCGATCCGGACGGGGCCGCCACCACGGCCAGGATCACGCCGCTGGACCGTACCGCCGACGTGAGCACCGCCGGGGCGGCGGGGCCGCCGGGCGTCGCGGACGCCGTCGTGGTGGCGCCTGGCAGCGTCACGTCCGCGCCCACCCAGTCCTTCCGGGCGTCGGTCAGCGAGCCCAGCCGGGTCTGGGTCCGGCAGGCGCGGACGGCCGGCCCGGTCAGGGCGCAGCCCGGCAGCTCGACCAGGCGCAGCCGGGACCCGTAGTCGCCGCCGTAGGCCTGCGCGAACTTCGCGTACGACACGCTCACATGCACCCGGCCCGCCGAGGCGATCCCGTCGGCGCGCCGCACGGTCAGTACCAGTCCGCGCACGCCCAGAGCCCGCCCGGTCCGCCGGGACGTCACGGTGACCGAAGCCCGGGATACCGGGGCCGGCGCCTTCCCGGCTTTACCTGACCCGGTCCCGGCAGCGTCGGGCTGGCCGACCCAGACCGGCGACGTCCCGGCCTGGACTGACCCCGCCGACGGGCCCGCCGCCGGCGGGGAGACATGGGCCGGCGCCGTCAGCGCCACCGTTGCGGTCCGGCCCGCAGGCCACGACGCGGCGTGGCGCCGCGACGGTTTCATGACCGGAACCTTGACCCGCTGCCCGGACACCACGTGGACCGGCACGGCCGTGCCCGCTGGCACCGCCGGGACACTAACGCCGGGGACCGCCCTGAAGCCGGCCAGGT
>DASYAT010000125.1:0-2745 GCA_036501205.1 Streptosporangiaceae bacterium
GCTGATAGCGGATGGCCGGCTGGACACTCGATTGCCAGCCGGGGCCGGGGATGAGTTTGGCGCATGGGCAGCGGCATTCAACGAGATGGCCGATGCGCTCGAGGCGAAGATCGCGGCGCTATCCGCGGCGCAAGCGCGCGAACTCCGGTTCACCGCGAACGTCGCGCATGAGCTGCGCACGCCACTGACCGCGCTCGTGGCCGCGGCCTCCCTGCTCAGTGAACAGGCCCGGCACCTTCCCGACGAGGCCCGCCGCCCGGTCGAGCTGGTCACCGCCGACGTCAGCAGGCTCAGAGTGCTCGTCGGTGAGCTGATGGAGATCTCCAGGCTGGATGCCGGATCCGAGCCGGTACAGCACAGGATGGCCGACGTTCGCTCGATCGTGACGGCACTGATCGGCGCGCGCGGCTGGCAGGACCAGGTAGTCGTCGATGATCAGCCGCTCACCCTGATCACCGACCCGCGCCGGATCGAGCGGATACTGTCCAACCTCCTGGAAAACGCGATCGCGCACAGCGGTCGCGACGTCAGGGTGCGGATCAGTACGGACGGCACGCACGCGAGCGTAGCGGTGGCCGACGGTGGCCCTGGCATCCCGCCGGACCAGCTTCCGCTGATCTTTGAGCGCTTCTACAAGGCCGACTCGGCGCGGGCCAGCGCGGGCAGCGGGCTCGGCCTGGCGATAGCACTGGAGAATGCGCGGCTTCTCGGCGGGGACATCAGCGTGTCCAGTGATGTGCGTCGCGGGTCGGTGTTCCGCCTGACCCTGCCGATGGAGCCATCCGGTGATGTGAGCAAACGGTGATGTTCCGGTGAGCTGCCTGCTTGCTCGCCGCAGCATGGTGGAGGCGCATGAGCTATGCGTAAAGGAGGCCCACCATGAAGCGACTGCCCATCCTGATCGTCAGCGTCGGCTTGCTCGCCGCCTGCGGGACCGGCGGAGCTGGCAAGCTTGGCCCAGTTCCGACCGGGCCGGCCAGTGTGGCAAGCCCGGCAGCGCCTGCTGACACGACGCAGCCGGCCGGCGGTGGCCAGTCACCAGCGCCGGTACCGACCGCCACGACGCCTCAAGGTGCGACTGGTCAAGTCAGCCTGCAGGCCTGGTTCACGAGGCAGGGCAAACTGTTCGGTACCCAGCGCGGCGTTCCGGGGACGGCCAGCGTCGGCCGTGCGGCACTGGACCAGCTGCTTGCCGGTCCTTCGTCCGCCGAGTCCGCGGCCGGGCTCCGGTCGCTGATCCCGGCGAGCACGCAACTGCTTGGCCTGGCCATCTCCTCAGGAACCGCGACCGTTGATCTCAGCTCGTCGTTCACCTCGGCAGCCAGCCCATCGACGATGCCGCTCCGGATCGCTCAGGTGGTGTACACGCTGGCACAGTTCCCGACCGTGACCAGCGTCCAGTTCAAGGTGGACGGCCAGGGTGTCACCGTGCTCGGCGGAGTCCCGGTGCAGAGTCCGCAGACCACCGGGATGTACGACGGCTACCTGCCAGCGATCACCGTGCAGAACCCGGCCATCGGCGAGCAAGTGTCGAGCCCGGTGACCGTGTCCGGCACGGCCGACGTCTTCGAAGCGGTGGTAAGCGTGCGCATTCTGGACTCAGCCGGAAACCAGATCGCCAGGACGTTCAGCACGGCGAGCTGTGGCACGGGCTGCCGCGGCGGCTACTCGATCCCGGTCTCGTACACCGTGACACGGGCCGAGCCTGGCACGATCGAGGTGTTCGAAAGCTCGCCGAAGAACGGGCAGCCGGTCAACGTGCAGCTGATCCCGGTGACACTGGCTCCATAAGCTACCTGGTTCGGTGACGGTCGTTGACGTGGTTGGACGTGACTGATAAGAGAGGAAGCAGATAGCCCAGGTACAGGGCGAAAGTCCAGGAACTAAACCACACTCAAATGACGGCGGCTCGGAGAGGGGACATCACGATGAGGGGCTTCAGGAACTTCCTTATGCGTGGTGACGTGATCGTCATCGCGATCGGGCTCGTGGTAGCCCTCGCGTTCAGCATGCTCATCACCGCGTTCACTACCTACATCATCAGCCCGATCATCGCCAGTTTCACGCCCGGCACCGCCAACGGCCTTGGCGTGCAACTAGGAAACGACCACAATCCGAAAACCTTCCTGAATTTCGGGTCTTTCATATCCGCGATCATTTATTTCTGCATCTTCATGGCCGTGGTCTACTTCCTCATCGTGGTGCCCTACAAGCACGTCCAGGCCCGGCGCGGGCAAGTTGTGTTCGGCGACCCGGCCCCGGTCAAGACCTGCCCCTTCTGCCTGTCCAGCGATCTCCCGGCCGCCGCGTCCAAGTGCAAGTACTGCGGCACCGACCAGCCAGCCGCCGCTGTCTGATCCAGAGCGAAGCTGACCCCCGGGCGGGCCCGGGCTCGGCTAATTCATTCTGTACGGGTGATCCAGGCCTAGGCGGGTGACCCGTAGCGTCCTGGTTACTATCCACCCGGGTCCTGGAGGTATGAGGATGGCAGTCGACACGTTCCTGGCCTATGTCGGGGTTTATAACAGCGCGGCCGACGCCGACGCCGACTATCAGGCGGTCAAGGAGCTGCATACCAAGGCGCACCTGATCGACGCCTATGATGCCGCGGTGGTCGAGCGCCGGGCCGACGGGAAGGTCAAGATCACCAAGAAGCACGAGACGCCGACGCGGGTCGGCGGGGTGCTCGGCGGCGGCGTGGGCCTGGCGACCGGCCTGGTCGTAGTCCTGTTCCCGTTCGCCGCG
>DASYAT010000126.1:0-12589 GCA_036501205.1 Streptosporangiaceae bacterium
ACCAGATCAAATACAAACAATGAATTTTAGGCAGAAAATTTCGCGCAGGTCTTTAACCCGCCTTCCAGACCAGACGTTGATCAAGCTAGTGCGCGTCCTTCCGGGGGCCGGGGCAGCCGGATGAATATGCGCATTCACGCCTGGGATCCCAGATGAATATGCGCATTCATCCGGAATCAGGGTGATCATTAACACGGCCGGCCGTGACTGGCGAGGCCACCGGGGCTCAGGTTGCGCGGCGGGCCGGACAGTTGCGATTGCGCGGTTCAGGCTGGCCGCAGGTGGCCGAGGGGGATCCTGGTCCTGGTGGCGACGTCCCAGAGCCAGGCGGCGCCGTCTGAGCTCCCGGTGGCCAAGGCGAAGCCGTCCGGGCTGAAGGAGACCGCCAGGACCGCGCCAGGGTCTCGCGCGCCCAGCGATGTGAGCGGACGGCCGGATTCGGGGTGCCAGATCGTGACGCCGCCAGCCAGGTATCCGGCCGCCAGTTGCAGGTCCCTGGGGCCGAACGCGATGTCGAAGACGGCTTCGGCCCGGCGGCGCCTGCTCAGTACTGACACGAGCGCTGACGCATACGGATCCCACAGGCAGATCCGGCCGCTGCCGTCGCCTGCCGCCAGCACAGAGCCGTCCGCGGTCCAGGCGACGCAGAACACTTCGCCGTGCCCGAAGTGGTTAAGTACCGTCGCCAGCCGCCGATACCTGAGGTCCCACAGGAAGCACACCCCGCTGGCATCGCCGACCGCCAGCGCGGTCCCGTCCGGGCTGAACTCGAGATCCAGCACCCCGACGCCCCTGAGGTCGGTCAGCGTGGCCGTGACTCGCTGACCGGCGACATCCCAGAGGTGGACCGCGCCGTGATCGTCGCCTACGGCGAGCTGGGCTCCACTCGGGCCGAATGCGAGCGCCCCGATTCCGCTGCCACCGGGATTTCGCAGGGTCCCAGCCGGGCGCGCCGCCCGCGCATCCCAGAGCAAGGTGGTCCCGTCGGTGCCCGCGAAGGCCGCCAGCGCTCCGTCCGGCCGGTAGCTGACCGCGGTCACTGCCCCGGCCACGTGCCCGGTCAGGTCCTCCAGCAGTTCGCCGGTGATCGCGCACAGGCCGGCCCGGCCGGCCATGCTTCCCAGCGCCACCGTCGTGCCGTCAGGGCTGACTGCCACCCCCGACACTTCGATCCCGCCAAGAACCTGATCGCCAGCCGGGCTGCCAGGAGGCTCGAAGCTAGCGCCGAGCCGGGCTACGGCGACGGTGGGCTCCAAGGTCATCGGGGGCAGCGTCACCGGGATGGCCTGCGGACCGCTGCTATAGGCGGCGATTCCCAGCGCGGACCGCAGCGCCTCGGCGAAGTCCTTGCACCGGTCGAACCGGTCTTCCTGGCGCTTGGCCATCGCCTGGGCGAACACCGCGTCCACCTGACGCGGCAGCCCGGCCCGGCGCTCGCTCAGCGACGGCGGCGGCTCGGACATGTGCGCCCAGATGACAGCGGCCGGCTGGTCGCGGGCGAACGGTGGCGTGCCGATCAGCAGCTCGTAAGCCGCGCACGCCAGCGCGTACTGATCGGCCCGGCCATCGACGTCGCCACCTTGAATCTGCTCGGGCGAAATGTAGCTCGGCGTACCGAGGAACTGCCCGAGCCCGGTCAGCCCGGCCGCGCCCATCGCTCCCTTGCTCAGCCCGAAATCCGACAGATAGACATGATCGGGCCGGTCCGGCCGAACGTCGAGCAGCATGTTGGCGGGCTTGACGTCCCTGTGCACCAGGCCGGCCGCATGCGCGGCATCCAGGGCCGACGCGACCGGGGAGATAACAGCGGCGACCCTAACGGGCGGCAGCGGACCCTCGGTGGCCAGCAGCGTCCTGACATCCCCGCCCGGCACGAGCCGCATCGCGATGTACAGCAGGCCGTCCGCCTCGCCAGCCTCGTAGACCGGCACGATGTGCGGATCATCAACCGCGGCGGCCGCCCGCGATTCCCGCACGAACCGCTGGCGGAAGGTCACGTCGGCGCCGAAGCCGGGGCCAGGATTTTCAGCGCGACCCGCCGGCCAAGCCGGTCATCAAACGCGCGGAAAACGACCGCCATCCCGCCCGCACCGATCTGCTCCTCAAGCCGGTAGCCAGCGACAACCTGGCCGGGCGCCAACCCGGCCAGCATGAAAGGAGTGCGGTCAGCCAACTCCTCGCCTTCAGCCACCCGGCATCACGGCACCGGCGGGCTGACCGCGGCGTAGCCGGTCATGAAGAAACCGCGGACTGGAAGGTCAAGGTTGATATTGGTCTCAAAGGTGGTCGCCTGCTGCGGAGCTGAGGTGTCGAACATGATCCAGATGCCATCGTTCTGTCCTGAGTTCGGATCATAGACATGCACGGTGACCTCGCGCCCGGCGACTGAGTACGCGTAGGCCCCGACCTGATGATTCTGGCCGAGATCGGTGACATTCGCCGATCTCACGGTAACGACTCCGAGCGGCGCCGGAACGCCCGCGTCAATACTGGCCTTCACCAAAGGCCACTGCTGCTCAATCGTCCGCCACGAGACGCCCCGCGACACGACCACCGACCGGCCGAGCACGCCGGCGCTGACATCGGCATCAGGAAGGTTCATCCACTGGTAGTACTCCAGCACCCCGGCCGGCACGTGCCAGGAGTCGATCAGCCTGCGCACGATGAACTTGTAGAGCGGCGTGCCCGGGGCCGGCCTGGCCGTCGGCGGGACCCGGCCCGCGATCCAGTAGTCGAGCGCCGCGAACACCATGCCGCCGCACAGCCCGTTCGCCGCATTGCCGATCCCGACCGGCCCGAACGGCGTCGGAACGGTGACCGCAGGTGCGGCGGGCCACGAATTCGTGAACGCGAACCCATCGGAGAGCGGATCGAAACCGGCACGGGCTTTAAGCTCAGGTGCACTCGCCATACCGTCATTATGGATTTGATTCAGACGCCAGGACCGGCCGCCCGCCGGCTAAGCCTGCCGACCAGTAAGCCATTGAGCAAAAGGAGTTCCGATGAGGCGCGTCGTCTTGCAGATGGGAGTCACGCTGGACGGGTACGTCGCTGGCACGGCCGGCGACGGCGACTGGGGACTCCCGGCCGAGCATCCGGACGTGCGCGCCTGGAAGGTCGCGTCGTTGCAGAAGGTCGGAACTCACATCATGGGACGCGTCACCTATGAGCAGATGGCCGGGTACTGGCCGAACGCGACCGGCGAGTACGCGGACTTCATGAACACCCTCCCCAAGGTCGTCTTCTCCAAGACCCTGACCCGCGCCGACTGGCCCGGCTCCCGGATCGCCTCCGGTGACCTCGCCGAGGAGCTGGCGGCCCTGCGGAACGAACCCGGCGGCGAGATCATGGCCCACGGCGGCGCCAGCTTTGTCCAGGCGCTGTCCAGGCACGGCCTGATCGACGAGTACCGGCTGGTCATCCTGCCGGTCGCGCTGGGCAGCGGTCTGCCGCTGTTCAAGGACCTGGCCAAGCCGCTCCGGCTGGGTCTGGCGCAGGCGACGAGTTTTCCCGGTGGAACGGTCATCGGCGTCTACGAACCGGGTCTTGCTTCGCAGTGACCGGCCTCGGGGAAGCAGGCCAGGGCCTGCGCAAATCTTTCCTCTTAAAAGCCGATTTTGATGTCTCGGGGCTGAGCCTGGCGGTGCCTCCGGCGGCGCCGCCAGGCCCAAGCGCGCTAACTCAGCTGACGTTGATGGCCGTGTCATCGATGACGAACGAGGTCTGCTTCTCGAAGTCCTCGCTGCCGGTGAACTTCAGCGTGACCGTCTGCCCGGCGTAGGCCGCCAGGCTGTAGGTGTGCTGTGCGTAGCCGGTCACGTGGCTGAGGTTGGAGAAGGTGGCCAGCGTTGCCAGCACCGTGCCCGAGCTATTGAGTACCTGCACGGTCAGCGTGTCGAACGCCGTGGTCGTGGAAGTCTCGGCGGTGTCGATGTGCAGCCAGAAGCTGAGCTGGTACGTCGAGCAGCCGCTGGGCACCGTGACGGCCTGGGACAAAGTGTCGGTGTGCGTGGTGCCGTGACCGTCCAGCCAGGCGTCCCAGGTTCCGCTGTGCGTCGGTTCCTTGGCGTTGTCGGCGATGACGCCGGAGGTCGCGGACCACGGCGCGGCGGTGCCGGTCTCGAAACCGGGGTTGCCGAGCAACTGCGCTGCCGTGCATCCGGTCCCGGCCGTGCTCACCGTCCAGGTAAACGAGGCTGACCCGGACGGGCCGGTCGAATCGGTGGCGGTCACCGTGACCGTGCCGCTGCCGGCCGTCGTCGGAGTGCCGGAAATCTTGCCGGTGATGGCGCTGATCGACAGTCCGGCCGGGAGCCCGGTCGCCGAGTAGCTGAGCGTTCCGCCCGCGGTGTCGGTCGCCGCGATCTGCAGGCTCGCCGCGGTGCCGGCCGTCGAGGTCTGGCTGCCGGGGTTGGTCACCGTGACGCCCCCGGTGGTGGTCTGGCCGAAGTCGGCGTTAAAGGTCGTTTCGACGCCGGTCATCACGGCCGGATCGGTGATGATGAGCCCGAGTTCGCGGTTGTCGTTCAGGGAGTTGTCCGAGAAGTTCTCCGACCCGAGGAAAATCTTGGCGGTCGCCGTGCCGTAGTCGGCGATGATCGCCTTGGCGTGGATGTAGAAGCCGTTGGGATCGGTATACCCGGTCACCTTGCCGCCGGCCGCGGTGACTTCGTTGAGCTCGGTCGTGTAGGACGACGGGCTCTCGACGACGACGCGTACGGTGACGCCGCGTTTTTCGGCCGCAACGATCGCGTTGACCAGGGCGGTGTCGCTGAACTCTTCCTGCTCGACGTCGAGGGTGTGCTGCGCCCCGTTGATCAGGGCGAGCAGATGGGTCTGCGAGTCGGTCGGCGACCAGACCAGGTCGTCCCCGTCGGACGGCGTGATCGACGTCTTCGCGAAGTCGGCGTTGAACACCGCCACGACGGCGGCGACGTCCGCCGCGTCGGTGTCGAACACGCCGTAGTCGCGCGAGGTGGAATAGAACGTCGAGTCGAGGTTGCCGGTGCTGATGAATGACTCGCGGTTGTCGACGGTGACCGTCTTCTGATGGGTGAACGTGAAGGCGGTCGAGGAGTAGGTGACGCTGACGCCGCCGGCCTGGAGCGTGCTGAAAGCCGTTCCGTTCACCGACTTCTGGGCGCCGTCCAGGATGACGCGGACATTGACTCCGGCCTTCTCGCGGTTGACCAGATCGGTCTCGACCGTGGTGTCCCGCAGCTCGTACATGGTCACGTCGATCGAGCTGGTGGCCGAGTTGATGAAGTTGTAGATCGAGGTCTCGCCCTGGTCGGGCAGGATCAGAAGGCTGTAGTTGCTGGCCGCGAGCGCTGAACCGCCGGTGCCGAGCACGCCGGCTGCGGCGAGGACGAGAGCTGCCAGGGCCGGGAGCGCGGTGTGCGCTAACGAGAAGCGGCGCGAAGTTACACGTATCATACGAACCTCCTCGGACAATTTGCTATTAAGCCATTATTTTGACCGTATAACGCGCATCCGATTTTTGACAGTTACAGCGAGTAACACCCTCCGTGAACACTTGCGGACCGGGCACCGAACATCGGCGAGAGTGTGATGTCTGGCTGCGGTGCCCTGACGGCGTCATGCGTCCGCTGACCCGCCAGCGGGCCGGGCAGCCGGGCGGGCCGGGGCGGGCCGGGGCGGGCCGGGCAGCCGGGCGGGCCGGACGCGGTGCCGGTCCTGGTCGATGGGCGTTTCGCCGGGCTTGCGGGGCTCCGCAGGCCCCACTTCTCATCGGTTAGAAGCCACTTCTCACTGATTGCGGCGACTTCTCCATGATTATCCGGGTTCCAAATGCCGCATACCGGATAAAGGGTCAGTCTAACCAGTGAGAAGTCGACGCAAACCGATGAGAAGTCACGTCCAACCGGTGAGAAGTCGCGTGAAACCAATCCGCGAATTTGTAAACCGTATTTATTGACTGGGCGTCTCATTGATGTCTCTGATCGGCTCCCTCAATAACCGGCCAAAGAGAAAACATCGGACGCTCCGGCGGGATTTGCTCTGCCTGGATAGACGGGAAGGATGAGGCCGAATGCTTAGGCCCATTACGCGCGCCATCACCACCCTGACGGCGGCTGGAGTGGCCGCCGCCGTCTTAGCGGCCGGATCCGGCGGGAGCCTGGCGATAGCCAGCCCGCGGGCGGCGCTGCACCACCGGTCGGCCGCGGCCCAGGCCCAGGCGCCGTTCGGCCGAGTCTGGCAATCGTGGGTCTATGACCCGGACCAGCACGACGTGGTGCTGTTCGGCGGCGACACCGGCCACGGCGACAACAGCGGCAACGTCCTGGGCACGACCTGGACCTGGAAAGGGCGCTGGACAGAACGGCACCCGGCCACCTCGCCGTCCGCGCGAACCGGCGCCGCCGTCGTCTACGATTCGGCCACCAGGCAACTGCTGCTGTTCGGCGGCAGCTCAAGGCCGGCGACCGAGGGCGGCTTCCTCGGCGACACCTGGAGCTGGACCGGCCGCACCTGGACCCGGCTGCATCCGGCCGCCTCTCCCTCGGCCCGGCACAACGCCGACATGATCTACGACGCCGCGACGAAGAAAGTGATCTTGTTCGGCGGATATGACGGCTCCTATCTCGGTGACACCTGGTCGTGGAACGGCACCACCTGGACCAAGCTGCAGCCCGCGCACTCGCCGTCGGCCCGTGACACCGAATCGCTCGTCTACGACCCGGCAGCCAAGGCCGCGATCATGTACGGCGGCTTCAGCGACAGCGGCGGCCGTCTCAGCGACACCTGGAGCTGGAACGGCTCCACCTGGACCCAGCTACAGCCAGCCGCCTCCCCCGGCGTCGTCAGCCCGGTCTGGCAATCGGCTTACGATGCCGCCGCCAGGCAGCTCATCGTGTACGGCGGCGACAATGACGCGGGCTTCAGTCAGGACACCTGGGCCTGGACCGGCAAGACCTGGGCCGAGCTGAGCCCGGCCGCCAACCCGGGCCAGAGAAGCTACGGCGCGATGACGTACGACCCGGATCGCAAGGAACTCTTGCTGCTCGACGGCAGTGGTGACAGCGGCGTGAACCCGCGAGGCGTCTGGAAGTGGAACGGCAGCAACTGGCTTGCCCCGTAAGACTCGTTAGCTACCGCGACGTGCCGGCTGCCGGCACGTCGCGGCTCAGGTGCAGCCAGAGCCGGGGCAGCAGCTCGCGCCCGGCCGCTCGCCACGACGCCACCTCGTCCGCGCTCAGTTCCCTGGGCTCGCCCGCCGCGGTAGCCGACAGCCACGCCTGGCACGCCGCTGCCAGCAGCCACATCCGCGTTGCCGCCTCGCCCGGGCTCGCACCGCAAGTCAGCGCTCCATTGCCGCGCAGCAGCAGGCCGTTGCCCTGGCCCAGGACTGAAATGGCGGCGTCGGCCAGCGCAGCCGATCGCAGCAGCCGAGGATCATCGTGCACCGGGAGCTGGTCGCCAATCCAGCAGGCCTGCCCGTGCAAGGGCCGGATCACCGAGGTGACCGCGGCGGCGGCGAACGCCGCCGGCGGCTGAGCCCGCGCGATCGCGGAAGCGTCCGGCCGGGCCGCGTACAGCCGAAGATGCGCCCACGCCTCGGCCGGAGCGCCGGGCGGCAGGGCTGCCGCGTCCAAGTCGACCAGGACCAGGTCGGCCGCCGTGACCTCGGCCAGGTCGGCCGCCGGGGTGATGACCATCTGCTGGCCAGCTCGAGCCGAGACGTGCCCGAAAGCCGTGACTAGCCCGTGCCTGGCTAGCACCCGGCCAGCCCGGACGATCTCAGCCGCCCGGCCTTGCTTATCTTCTGCCACTCGCTAAACTGTATGCAGTTTTCGGGCAACGGGGAAGGAATTCCGGTGATCTCAGGACTTCATCACTATGCGCTGGAAGTGCCTGACCTGGAGGTCGCCGACGGCTTCCTGCAAGACTTCGGCCTCGAAACCGCCGAGAAGGCGGGTGCGCTGACCGCTCAGTGCCCTGGCCGCGACCAGGAGCAGGTCAGGATGACGCAGGGGCCGGTCAAGCGCCTGAACCACGTCTCGTTCACGGTGCGGCCGGGCTCACTCGACGCGGTGCTGGCCTCCCTCGACCGCGCCGGCACGACGCCAATCGAGCCGCCCGAGGGAGCCGGCGAGGACGGCGCCTGGGTCCGCGACCCAGACGGAACGCCTGTGCAGCTCATCGAGGCAGAGCCAGCGCCGCCGAGGCCGGTCGCCGAGATCCTGATCAACGCGGGCTCGGGCTACCAGCGGATAGGCACGGCCGCCTGGCTCGATGTCACCAAGGACGTCACCCCGCGCCGCCTCGGCCACTCGCTGCTGTTCACCTCCCAGCCCGGCGCGATGACCGACTTCTACACCAAGGTGCTCGGCCTGCGGGTCAGCGACACCATTCACCACGACCGGGTGACGTTCCTCAACGCCGGGCCCGGCGATCACCACATCTTCGGCTTCATCGCCTCCTCGCATCCCGGCTTCCACCACGCGAGCTTTGAGGTTCCCTCGATCGATGCGATCGCGATCGGCGCCGACCGGATGCGATCACGCGGCCGGGGCGACGGCTGGGGACTCGGCCGGCACACGATCGGCTCGAACTTCTTCCACTACAGCTCCGACCCGTGGGGCAGCTGGATCGAGTGGTTCTCCGACATCGACCAGATCGACGACTGCTGGGTCGCCAGCGACTGGGAAGTCCCCCCGCACCTGTGGGGCGCTCCCCCGCCGCAGACCTTCCTCGCCAACGCCGAGCCGCCCCGCTCTTAACCGCCCCGCGCCTAGCCTGCGGCCACAGCGTCCCCGGCCTTGACCCGGCGCATCGCGGCCAGTGTCGCCGCGACCGCTTTGAGGTAGTCCCCTGTCATCCCGTCGGCGTACCCCCGCTCGGCCGCCGACCCGCCCTCCACGCCGCCAACAACCAGGGCGAAGCTGAACCGCAGGTAAAGCTCGTCCCCGTCCCGCTCGATCTCGTTAGCGATCGTGCCGAGAACCGGCCCGGCGATGCGCGTGAACACCACCCGGTGCGGCTCCTCAAGCGTGATCCGCTCGGTCATCGCCTGCCCGCGGAACTCGATGTCCCGGTCAAACACGCTGTCACTAAGCCGCGCCGTCACCTGGCACGACGTCATGGCCGGCACGAACGGCAGCGCGTTGTTGGCCTTCAGTACCAGACCGTCCCAGACGTCCGCCTGACCCAGTTCCGGCTGGCCGTCCTCGTTCACCGTAAGCCGGTGCGACACGAAGATCATGAAGTTCTCCCCTCTGTCTTGAGCGCGTCCTTAGCTACCAAATCCGCGTCCACCACGCGGTTCGAGATCTCACCGAGCCCGTCGATCGCGACCGTCACTACGTCGTCGTGCCGCAGCCAAAGGCCCCGGCTCGCGCCGACCCCGGACGGCGTGCCGGTGGCGATCACGTCCCCGGGCTCGAGCGTGACGTAGCTGCTGGCCGCCGAGACCAGTTCATCGACCCCGCAGATCATGTCCGCCGTCGACTCGTCCTGCTGCAACTCGCCGTTGACCCACAGCCGCAGCCGCAGCGCCTGCGGATCCGGCACCCAGAACGCCGGTGTCAGCCCAGGACCCAACGGCAGCGAGCAGTCACCCCCCTTAGCCGCCAGCCAGTCGAACCGGAACGGCTCGGCCGGCGCCACCTCGCGCCGGTGATAGCCGCGCGCACTCACGTCATTGGCGACGCAATAGCCGGCAACGTGCGAAAGCGCCGCCCCGACCGGAATGTCGCGGCCGCCGGTCCCGATCACCACCGCCAGCTCCGCCTCCCAGTCGTACCTGGCCCGCTCGGCGTCCCGGATCACGATCGGGTCCGCCGGGCCGATCACCGAGGTCGTCGGAGGCTTCAGGAAGAAGAACGGCCGCCAGCCCTCCCCCGGCTCCTCGCAGCCCATCTCCCTGACGTGCCTGCTGTAGTTGACCCCGGCGCACAGCACCTTGCGCGGCCACCGCACCGGCGCGAGCAGCTCGCCTTCCGGCACCGGCTGCGCGTCCGCCAGCTCAAGCCCGGCCAGCTCACCGACGACCTGCGGCCACTGGTCGAGCAGGTCAAGCATGGACCGCCAGCGCTTCAGCTCAGGTGGGGCGACTAGCGTTCCGTCCGAAAGCAGGGCGCCAACCTGCGGCTCTGTTCCGGTTCTGTAGGTGGTGAGAGAAAATTTCACGGGGCTTGTTTCCTAGTTTCGCCAGCTAGCACCTCGTACACGGAAGCAATATCGAGTTCGGCCATGCCGCCCTCGAGCGCCTGCTCGAACAGCGCTTTTGCCGAGTCGAAGACCGGGCTGCGTACTGAGGCTCCCGCGGCGGCGGCCGCGATCTGCTCGAGGATCGGACCGAGCGTGCCGATCGGCCCGGGCGCCGGGCTCCACTGCGCGGCCCTGACCACAGGCCCGCGCTGCCGCCAGATCGTCGAGGACGCGATCGAGTTGTCCAGCGCGCCCTGCACCAGCTCGAGGTCGAGGCCCAGGCCCTTCGCCAGCAGCATGGCCTCGGCCGTGGCCGCCATATGGGTGGCGAGCAGCATGTTGGCTACGTATTTCAGGCTTGCTCCGGTGCCGAACTCCCCGGTGTAGACCCAGGGTCCTGAGATGGCGTCGAGCACGGGCCTGACCTTTTCGACGCTGGCCGGGTCGCCGGACGCGAAGGTGGTGGCCAGGCGGGGCGCCACCATCGGCGGAGCGCCGCTGATCGGGCAGTCAAGCAGGTCGCCGCCCGCCTCCCTGACCGCGTCCCTGACCTGCAGCTTCCTCGGGACGCTGATGGTGCTCATTTCGACGTGCACGGTGCCGGGCCGCATCGTCTTCAGCGTTCCGGCCGCCCCGAGCACGACCTCGTCGACCGCGTCGGCGTCGGGCACGATCGAGATGATCACATCCGCGTCGGCCGCCGCATCGGCAGCGGACTCAGCCCGCTGGCCGCCCGCTTCGACGAGTTCGGTGCCAGGCGAGCGTCGGAAGCCGGTCACCTCAAAGCCGCGCTCGAGCAGATTGCAGGCGATCGGCAGCCCCATCTTGCCCAGGCCAATCACCGCGACCCGCACCACGCCACCGCCTTCCGGTTACCTTCGGCCTCAGCTTTTCGGCCCCTCAGCCCCAGGTGTAACGACCAGTGCCCAGCGAGACCCCGAGCTGGATCGAGCCCTCATTGACCCGCCACCCGAACACCTCGAAGGTCCGCAGCCCGCTGGTGACAAACGGATCAGCGGCGGCGATCTCGGCGGCCTGCGCCGCGCTGCCCGCCCGCAGTACGGTGATCCCGGCCCCGGGTACCACGCCGGGACCGCTGGTCAGCGGCCCGGACAAGAACACCCGCCCCTCCGCCTCAAGCTTCAGCAGCCAGGTCACGTGCTCGCCGGCCATCCGCTCGATGTCCTCGGTGGTCGTCGTCTCGTGCGGCCAGGACCGGACCAGCCAGTAGTCGCGGCCAAGCAGCGCCGGCGAGCCGGCCTCAACGTCATCCGCGATCATAGGTAAACTGTATACAGTTTGCCCTGAAGGTCAATACAGACGCGTCGATACTGGCCCATAACCAGCAGCACGTTTTTCGCCAGCCGATCGGGGAGAATGGAGAAATGGCCAGAACTCCCGTGCTCGTCCAGGGGTTGCGCAAGGTAGACCTGCCTGAGGCCAGGCAGGCGATCCCGGTCCTGCACGCCTACCTGCGCGAGTGCGTGCTCGACGGCACGCTCACCCCGGGTACGAAGCTGTCCCAGGTCGCGCTGGCCGAGCAGCTCGGGGTCAGCCGGACGCCGCTGCGCGAGGTGCTGCGGATGCTCCAGGAGGAAGGCCTGGTCGAGATCGAGCCGAACCAGCGGACCAGGGTGGCCGGCCTGGACCCGGCCGAGCTCGACGACGTATACGCGAGCCGGATCCTGCTGGAGACCCTGGCCCTGTCAATGACGCTGGCGCAATTCACTCCCGACCGCCAGCGCGAAACCAAGCGCATGCTCACCGCTATGCGCCAGGCCGCGAAGACCGGCGATTTCGGCGCGTGGTTCACCGCCCACGGCGAGTTCCACCGCCTCATCACGACCGGGGCAGGCGCGCCATTGCGCCGCCAGCTCGCCGCCTTCGCCGACCGGACCACCCGCTACATCAGGATCTACCAGCTCTCCGAACCCGCGAGCTGGCAGATGGCCGGTGACACCGAGCACGCCGCGATCCTCGAGGCCCTCGCCGAGGGCGACCACGCCCAGGCCCTGTCCGGCCTAGCCCAACACCTGGCCAGAACCGCCGAACGAGTCCTCACCGACTGCGCACCCAACTACCGCATCAGCGCAGTAACTCACGCTCTCGACCTGATCAAGAGCCCCGGCAAGCCGCCCGCCGCCAGCAACAGCGAGGGAAACCAGTCACCGCTGGCTCATTCAGGGCTGAAGTCGTAGCGGAAAGATGTAGGCAGTCGCGTCGGCGGCCTTCGGCGCAAGATTCAGCGGTCCAGAGCAACAGCAGAACCGCTTTACTGTAGTACCGTCCCGGGAAGCAACTACAGTAACGTCGGTGCCGGCTGGCCGGCGCTGGGTCCGCGGTGTAAATGGCGGGGGGCTTTCCCGCCGTTGTGCGCGGGGGTTTCGGGCGGGATGCTGGTGTTGCGGCCGTCCGC
>DASYAT010000127.1:0-6716 GCA_036501205.1 Streptosporangiaceae bacterium
GCGGAGGCGTCGGGCCCACTGGCTGACCGGCCTTTGGGTAACTTGATTTACTGCGGATTCTGAGTTTTCCGCGGGACGAGATTTACTGCGGTAATCAATTGCCTCGATATTGTCATCTGGCATGCTCGTAATATAGGCAGCTGATAGCCGCTGAGGCAAAAAGCCGCCGCAAAATTTTCTCCCTGGTAAAAGATTGTTGCCGCAGTAAATGCGCGGTGCGGTAGCATTATCATGAACGTATGTCTGGGGTTCCGGCTGAGGCTGTGCCTGTTGAATACCTGGTCGCGGTCGAGCGCTTTCTGGCCGAGGCCGCACTGGGGGCGGCGTCGCGGCGGGTGTACCGGATCTCGCTGATCGGCTGGGCCTGGCCGCTGGTAGGGCTTGATCGGCCGGCTGGCGTGGAGCGGCGGGGGGCGAGGGCGCCGGTCGTGCCGTTGGGGCTGCTCGATGATGACGGTGTGGGCGAGCGGCTGGCGGCCGCCGTGGCGGATCGGGCGCAGCGGGTCGATGCCCGCACCGTGAACCGGGAGCTGTCGGCGCTGCGCAGCGCGGTGGGCTGGTGGCAGGAGCTGGGCTGGATCAGGAGCGACCCGGCGGCTGGCCTGCGCCTGCTGCCCCGGGCGGGTGAGCCGGCCGCGCCGCTGACCGACCGGCAGCTCGCTGACCTGTTCAACGCCGACCTGGCGCTGCGGGAGCGGGCGCTGTGGCAGTTGCTGCGCGACACCGGGATGCCCGCGCCGGTCGCGCTGAGCCTGGACGCCGGCTCCGTCGCCCGGGACAGGCAGTGGAGCGAGCGCACCCTCATACTGCTGGCCTGGCTGCTCTCGGGACGTTCGATCGGGCCCGTCTTCCTTACCGACCGTAAGGCGCCGAGGGGCACGGCCGAGGCCGACCTGTGCCCGCTGACCGGCCGCGCCCGGATGTCCTACCGCCGGGCAGCCGAGATCTTCGCCGCCGTGACCCGCCCGTTTGACCCGGCCGGGCGCGGCTGGACGCTGCATCAGCTGCGGCCGGTCATAACTAGATAGACCTGGTCAGTGCGGTTTTGCCTGCCCAGATGCATTGACCTCCGGTCACTCCGTGTGAAAAATGGTCTAAAGATCAGGCCACTAGACCATAGGAACCGAGTGACGGAGTTTCTCGGGCCCATCCCGATGCAGACCGCCGGTGAGCGGATCGCCGAGCGGATCGTGACCGCGATCGCGCTCGGCGAGTTCGTGCCCGAGCAGCGGCTGCCGACCGAGCGCGATCTTGCCTCGATGCTCGAGGTGAGCCGGACGACGGTGCGCGAGGCGCTGCAGCGGCTCCAGGCGTCCGGCTACGTCACGACCAGGCGGGGCCGGGCCGGCGGCACGTTCGTGCGCACCGGCGGGGGTCCGGACTCCGACGCGATGATCCGCCGCACCCTGGACCCGGCCTGGACCGAGCTCACCGAGATCCTCGACTTCCGCCGTCTCATCGAGCAGACGATCGCCCGGACCGCCGCCCAGCGCTGTGACCAGCAAGACATCGCGCTCATCCGGGCGGCCGTGGAGGAGTACGAGCACGCGCCGGATCGCGAGGCCTCCCGGCTGGCCGACCAGGCGCTGCACCAGGCGATCGCCAAAGCCACGCACAACTCACGGCTGGTGGACCTGTCCGCCGGCATCAGGCGCGAGGTCAGTCTCGGCTTCGACGCCGAGCCGTACACGCCGCAGGTCAGGGACCGGGCGATCAGGCAGCACCCGACGATGGCCGAAGCCGTGATCGCCAGAGACGCTGACCGGGCCGCCGAGTTGGCGGCCGAGCACTTCTCGCTGACCGAGGACATGCTCATAGAACTTCACGCCCGCATCCACATTCGATCCGGAGGTACCGCCGATGCCGGTGGCCACAGTCAATGACATCGATCTGCACTACAAGCTGGACGGCGACGGCGCGGAGACAATCGTCCTGATCAACGGCCTGGCCGACGATCTGGAGTCGTGGTTCGCTCAGCTGGACGACTTCCTCGCGGCCGGTTACCGGGTACTGCGGATCGACAACCGGGGGATCGGCAAGAGCGCCAAGCCGGCCGGTCCTTACTCAAGCCGGATGCTGGCCGACGACGCCAAAGCGCTGGTCGACCAGCTCGGCGTGACCGACTTCCACCTGATGGGCGTGTCGATGGGCGGGATGATCGTCCAGGAATACGCGCTGGCCTATCCCGATGACCTGAGCACCGTCACCTTTGGCTGCACGTACGCCGCTCCCGGTCCTTTCTGCTCGCGGATGTTCGCGATGTGGGCCGAGATGGCGCCGGTGGTCGGGGTGCCGTTCGTGATGCGGGACGTGACGCTCTGGGCTTTCACGCAGCCGTTCTTCGAGACCCGAGGCGGCGACCTAGCCGAGTTCGAGACCGCGATGCGGTACATGGACCAGCCGGTGCACGCCTACCTGGCCCAGCTCGCGGTGATCCAGAACCATGACACGACCGACCGGCTCGGCCAGATCCAGACGCCGTCGCTGGTGCTGGCCGGCGAGGAAGACATCCTGATCCCGGTCGCGCTGTCGCGCCGGATTCATGAGCTGGTGCCCGGCTCGGAGTGGGCCACGACGAAGGGCGGACACGCCTGCCTGTGGGAGCACCCGGCCGAATTCAACCAGGCCTATCTGGCCTTCATAAAACGGCACGGAAGGGGCTAGCGATGGCCGTCACCGACTCAAGTTCCAGCTCTATCTCCACCTCAAGTGAAGGGCTTGAGCGCAATCAGCTGGGCCTGTTCGGCATCATCATGCCGGGCCTGGCTCAGATTGCCCCCGCCTTCAACTTGTTCTTCACCACCGGCGTGATGGTCCTGCTGGCCGGGGCGTCGGCGCCGCTGATCTTCTTGATCTCGATGGTCGGCATGGTCGCGACCGCGAGCAGCCTGGCCCAGTTCGCCGGTGTCTATCCGAGCGCGGGGTCGTTCATCACCTACATCACCCGGGCGATCGGCACCAAGGTGGGGGTCGCGATCGGCGTGATCACCGTGCTGGGCTACATCATCGCGTTCGGCGGCATCTACATCTTCGTCGGCAGTTACATCGTCCAGAACGTGCTGGGCAACCCGCATATCTGGGGGATCACCCAGATCGTCACGATCGTCTACGGCGCCCTGGTGGTGGCGCCGGTGGTCGTCGGACTCAAGTTCGGCGTCCGGATCACGGTCGTGCTCTATGTGTTCGAGGTGATCCTGCTGCTGGCGCTCAGCCTGACGATCCTGGTCAAGGGCGGCGCCACCGGGCTGTCGGCCACGCCGTTCACCTGGCCCAGCGGGAAGTCGAACGACGTGCTGCTGGCGTTCAGCCTGGCGGTGCTCGCGTTCGGCGGGTTCGAGGCGGCGGCCCCGCTCGCCGAGGAGACCCGCGATCCCAGGCGGAACGTGCCGATCGCCGTGATCGGGGCCGTGCTCGTCAGCGGCGTCATCTACGTGGTCGGTTCTTACGCGCTGGTGACGGCGTTCGGGGTCGGGCACGCAGGCGCGCTCGCGGCTGACCCGAACCCGTTCCACACGGCGGCCAAGTCGTTCCTGTCCTTCCTGGCCCCGCTGATCACCTGGGTGTTCCTGTCCAGCGTCACTAGCTCGTACGTGGCCGCTAACACGCAGACGTCGCGGGTGATCTTCGCCGGAGCCAGGGGCGGGCTGTGGTTCAAGGCGCTGGCCGGGGTGAACCCCCGGTTCAAGACCCCTGCGGTCGCCGCGGTCGCGTTCGTCGCCCCGTCAATACTGATCGGGGTGGTCTCGACCGCGTTCACCGACCCTGGAACGGCGTCGGGCTTCCTCGGCACCTACGGGATTCTCGGGCTGATCATCATGTACCTGGTGGCCAACGTCGCGCTGGTGGTCGAGTGGGTGAAGTTCCGGCGCCGTGGCATTAACAAGAACGTGTGGCTATGGGTGGTCACCCCGGTGATCGGCGCGATCGTCCTGGCGATCCCGATCTGGGGCGACCTGCGGCCTGGGCAGTCGAGTCCGTACAACGTGCTGCCCTGGTTGACGATCGGGCTGATCGCAGTGGGCGTCATCTACGCGCTCGTGCTCGGCGCGGTTCGGCCGCAGGCGCTGGAGCGGGCGCCCGCGCTGCTGGAAGGCGCGGACAGCCTGGCCACCGATCCCGTGGCTAGCTAGGCCAGCCACCTGGACCCCGCTTCGTGCCCGGTTGGCGGGCCGGGCACGAAGCGGTCCAATCTCAGCGTCTTACTGGGTCGCCGACTTCATCGCGTCAGGGAACGGAGACGGGATGTACGGCGTGGTCGGGACGACCAGCTTGCGGCGGAACGCCATGATCAGCGTGCCGTGCTGGTTCCTGCCCCTGGTCTCGACTTCGACCATTCCGCGCTCGGGCCGGTCAGGGATCGGCTCCTTGGCGAAGACCTCGCTCTCGCCGTAGAGCGTGTCGCCGTGCCGGACCGGCGCGAAGTGCTCGATCTTCTCGAAGCCCTTGTGGGTGATCGCCATGCCCGCCACGTCCTGCTCGGACAGACCGCACAGCAGCGAGAAGATATAGGTGCCGATCACCAGCGGCTCCTTGTACCTGGTCGCGGTCTCCGCGTAGTGCGAGTCCAGGTGCAGCGGGTGCCTGACCATGGTCAGCATCGAGAACAGGTGATGGTCGTATTCCGTGACGGTCTTGCCTGGCCAGTGCTGGTAGATGGCGCCGACCTCGAACTCATCGAAGGATCTACCGAAGGCCATGGGCGAGGCGGTCCTTTCCAGCGGCTGCGCCAGCGGCCAGCTCGGCGTTTGTCAGCACGGTGGCCGGGTCATACTGCCAGGACCCCAGGGCTAGCTCCATGGTGATCCCAGGGCCGAATCCGGCGATGATGCCGGTGGCGCCGTCTTCGACCGGCCGCTCGGCGACCCGGCGCAGCACGTCGAACACGGCCGCCGAGGCGATGTTGCCGTAACTGGCCAGGGTGTCCCAGCTGTCGGTGAGCTTTTCCTGGGACACGCCGCCCGGATCGCGCAGCGCGTCGAGCACCCGCGGGCCGCCGGTGTGGATGACGTGGAAGTCCAGCTTGCCGAGATCCTCGCCCTGGTCCCAGACGAACTGGGTGAGCTGCGGCATGACTTCCTTCATCGTGCCGGGCACTCCCTTGTTCAGCCGGAAATGGAAGCCGGTCTCCTTGACCTCATAGCAGATCCAGTCCGCGGTGCCCGGCATGACGTAGGAGGTCTGTGCCTGCAACCGCACCCCGGTGCCGCGCCCGTCGCCGCGAACGACCGCGGCGGCAACGGCGTCGCCGAACAGGCCGTTGGACAGCAGGCTGCCCACGTCCAGGTCGGTCGGCTGGTAGCACAGCGAGCAGAACTCGCACGCCACGATCAGCGCATGGGAATCGGGCCTGGCCTTGCAGAAGTCGGAGGCGCGGTTCATCGCCGCCGTCCCGGCCGCGCATCCGAGCTGGGCGATCGGCAACTGGACCGTGTCCGGCCGGAACCCGAGCTCGTTGATCATCCACGCCGTCAGCGACGGCATCATGAAGCCGGTGCACGACACCAGCACGATCGCGCCGATGTCCTCGTGCTTGAGCCCGGCGTTGGCCAGGGCGTCATCGACGACCGCAGGGACACGCTTCTTGGCCTGCGCCTCAAACACTTTGTTGCGGTGCTCGAAGCCGGTGTGGAGCAGCGTCTCCTCGATCGGCCTGATCAGGTGACGCTTGTTGACCCCGGTGTTTTCGATCAGCCGGAGTACCAGCTTGTTCTGGGGATGATCGGCGTGCAACTTTCTGGCGAGCTCAAGCGTTTCAGCTTGCGTGATGACGTGTTCGGGAACGGCTACCGCGGGCTTGCACAGCACAGGCAGCGTGGCGCCCATTTCTGAGTCCCACAGCGCGGCGTCCAGATCGTCGACTGGCGAGCGGCCAGGCTCGCCTCGGCGCTTCGCCGCGCCCGTTCCCGTCTCGTCCTCCGCATCGTCGTCTCGATCCGCTATTGGCATGTCGCTCCTCCGTTGATCTAGCCGCTCAGTTCTAGCCGATGGCAGCGGTTATTCCCTCAGGTCATCGGTCGTCAATCCTGCGCACAATTTCATCCGGCTTGGCTGAAAAAAAGCTGAAAGTAAGCTGAAGACGCCGTTGCAGTGCGTACGGTCGTCCGCGTCAGGTTGCGAGATAGGCGATCCGGTCCTGATGCGGTCCTGGCGCAACGGCCGATGCTACCCGAATCTCGCATGCCCGACGGCGCGTCAGCGGGCAAAGTGCGCCATTAGAAGCATTTCGTAACCTGGATTCAATTGCATTGTTTAACTATCTAATCATCCTGAACTGCGCCAATCTGATGGATCAGCCTTAATGGGCGGTTTCATGCCGCGAGTCTCGTTGGGGCGCCCGCGGCCATTAGAGGCAGCGAACCCCGGCCCGGGCTCCTGGGGGTTGGCGCCGCCTCCCGCTGCCACTCTCCGTACCGCCGGCCCGCGCCGGTTCGGCCCAGGCCGGTTGCGTCCTGCGCCGGTTCCACTCCGCCCCGCGTCGGGTTCCGCCCCGCGCCCGCGCCGGTTGCCTCCCGCGCCGGTTGCCTCCCGCGCCGCGTCGGGTTCCGCCCCGCGCCCGCGCCGGTTCCGCCCCGCGCCGGTTCCGCTCCGCCCCGCGCCCGCGCCGGTTCCGCTCCGCCCCGCGCTCGCGCCGGTTCCGCCCCGCGCCGGTTCCGGCCCGCGCCCGCGCCGGTTCCGCCCCGCGCCGGTTCCGGCCCGCGCCCGCGCCGGTTCCGCCC
>DASYAT010000128.1:0-11355 GCA_036501205.1 Streptosporangiaceae bacterium
TCCAGTGGTATGATACACGTGACGGCTCGCGTTCTTGAGAATTTTGTGTGGTAACTCAATTCTCCCCGAAAGCGGGCCGTCCTTAGTTTTTGACACGCCGATATGATGAGTCGGATTTGTCCCCTCCCTGAATAAGCTTCCCGGTCCTGAAGATGGAGTGGATCGAAGCATCGGGACTCATATCATTTATTGAAAATAATCTGCAGAATCCTCAGACCCTTGCTCGCCTGGCCGAGTCATTTGCGACGATGACAGGTGAACTGACGGCGCTCGGCATAGCGCACGGTGATCTGCAGCACGGCAATCTTCTGGTAACTCAAGCCGGTGAACTCAAGCTAATCGACTACGACGGCATGTTCGTCCCTGGCCTGGCGCAGGTCGGCGCTTGCGAAAAAGGTCACGTCAACTATCAGTCGCCAGCCAGGACCATGCGCGCCTGGGGTCCTTATCTTGATCGTTTCTCGGCCTGGATCATTTACGCGTCGCTGCTGGCCCTGAGCATCGATCCTGGCCTTTGGGTACTGCTCCGCCAGCCGGGCGACGAGGCCCTGCTGTTCCATCACGACGATTTCCTCAATTTCGGGCGCTCGCGCGCCTACTACGCCTTCAGCAATAGTTCTCAGTCCGAGCTACGCGCTGTAGGCACCGCCATGGGCGGCCTGTGGACTCCCGACCTGACGGCAATTCCGCCGCTCGACCCGGCGATGCTGCCAGAGCCCCGAACGAGGTACACGTTCGCTTCGGCGGTCAGTAGCGGTGTCACTACCCGGCAGACCCAGGGCTGGATTACTCAGGCAAACGCAGCAGGTGTTCCCGCCGGGGGCGCCGATGCCGCGGGCGCATCGTGGCTGACCGGGCATCTTCCGCCATTGCCGCTAATTCCCTTCGACCCGCCGCGCTTGGCGGGCCGGCTCTGGGCCTCGGCCACGGTGCTGGCAGCCTTGGTCGCCGTAACGCTGGCAGTGACCGGGTTGCTCCCTGGCTATCTCGGCGGCGCCGCGGCATCGCTGGCCGCGGGACTTTTCTTCGCCGCGACGGCCATCCTTTTCCGCAAGACCTCTGAGTGGAGCGACAAGCAGAAGAAGGCCGCCCAGCGACGGCAACATCGCTCGGAGTCGCGTGACGCAGTTCGTCAGGTATCGGGGCTGCTGTCCGCGAGATCCAATCTCGACGGCCAGGCTAGGAAGGCCGCGGGTCGCCTCTCTAAGGAAGCCGCCAAGGCTCGCGCGGCTGAGCAGAACGAGCTCCACAAGGCTGGCTCTGAGCTAGCCAGGCAGATACAGGGAATCAATAGGCAGCGCCAGGCCCTTCAGTCCGGCGAGCAGCGAGAGTTTGGTAACGCCCTGCGCCACTATCAGCAGATACACGTGCGGAGCTATCTAAGCCAAGCACGAATCAGCTCCGCCAGGATTCCGGGAATCGGTCCGGCAGTCGTTGGTTCGCTCGCCAGTCACGGAATACATAGTGCCGCCGACTTCTCTGGACTCCATCATCAGACAGCGGGGCCGGCCGGGCAGCGGGTGTATATCCGCCGCGCCAACGGAACGCTAGTGCACCCAAGAGGAGTCGGCGGCAAGAAGGCACGCGATCTTGACGCCTGGCGGCAGGCAGTTAACCGGGAGGCAGTCGCCAGGCAACCGGCCACGCTCCCGGCCGATCAGGCGGGCGCCATCAGCGCACGGTATGCGCATCAGCGTCAGGTCCTCGATGGTCAGCAGAAGGCAGCCGAGGCGCAGCACGTCTCCGTGCAAGCACAGGTCGCCCAGAAGTGGGCGCCTATTCATGCTCATTTTTCGACCCAGCTCGTCGTTCAGAACCAGGCAGCGGCGCAGAACCGAGCGAAGATCGAGGCGGAGATCACCGACGCGGAGAAGTTGGCAAGTGCCGTCCACTGGCAACGCGGTATGACCGATAGGCAACTGGCGGCCTACCACGACATCAGTTACGTCCGATATCTGGCCAGAATTGCAGGCGCATAGGTAAGGGACGAGACGGGCGCCTTGGCCTGGCTGCAGGCCGGGCTATCGCGCTTTGTCCCAACGGATGGTGTACCTGAAGAACAACCGACGGCGGATCCTGGCGCCTGGCAGGCGAGCGCGGGCAGCCGCGGCGATCTGGGCGAAGGTCGCGGTGGGATCGCGGACCGGCATGGACGGCTGGTCAGCCGCCGACCTGTGAGCCGGGTCGGCCGACCGGGGGTGCTTGATCAGGCCCATGACCGGGTTGGCCGCTGAGGACGCCAGGTCAATCGCGGCATCTGCGAGCGAGTCCACCTTGGCCAGGCCGACGACGAGCAGACGGCCGCCCGGCGCCAGGAGCCGCGGGATCTGGTCCAGGGTGCCGCCGAGGTCGAGATGGTGCAGTACCGCGACCATGGTGATCAGGTCAGCCTCGCCGTCACCGGCCGTCGCGGCGAACGCCTCGAAGCGGCACCGCCTGATGCTCACCCTCGGATCCTCGGCCAGGCGCCCGCTCGCCGCGGCGACCATGCCCTCATCGGCATCGATCCCGGTGACCCGCACGAAACGAGGAGCCAGCCTCCCGGCGAGCATGCCGGTCCCGCAACCGACATCGACAGCCACTTGCCGGCGGGCCGGCAGATTGCGCAGGATCCAGCCGTGAAAGTGCTCGTTGTGGCTCCACGGATGCCGCGTGTTAATCCCGGCCAGCCACCGCGCGGCGGTCAGCACCACGGGATTCACGCTGTCCCTGACTTCCACCCCCTTAACCCCTTCCAGGCCCGACATTCCCAGCGCTCAGGTTCCGGCCCGCTGACTTAGGTCAAGTTAGCGCGGTCGATCAACCAGGAGCGCGCCGGTTCTGTCTGGTACCGGGTAGTTCGGGCGCGAATGGGCAAGTGCGGTGAGAGTGACTTCCCATTCATTTGGACCGCACTTCCCATTCATTAGCGTCACTTACCATCCGTTTCCCTGCCGCATAACGGTCATTCCGGGAAGAATTACGAGGGTAATGCACCGTAAGTCATCGCAATGGATGGTAAGTCGCCGGAAACGGATGGTAAGTGCGCCGCTGCCGGGAGCGGCCGACCGATCCGGCGGACACTTGTATGACGAGTACTAGCTATGTAGAGTACGAGTTATGGCTGGTGTGCCGCGGATGACATTGCAGGTCCAGCTCGTGGCGCGGGCGCTGCTTGAGGCCGGCGAGGCGGAGAGCTATGGGCTTCAGCTCTGCGCGGTTACCGGGTTGCCAAGCGGCACGGTCTATCCGATCATCGCGCGGCTGGAGCAAGCGGGCTGGCTCGATAGCTGGTGGGAAGATCCTGTTCGGCACACGGCCGAAGGCCGACCGCGGCGCCGGTACTACCGGCTAAGTCAAGACGGGGCGGAGACAGCGAGGCTAGCACTGGCGCGCTCGTATCGTTCTCGATCCGGCGCGGTTCCCGGCTGGGGAGTGGCGATTCCCGGTGGTTCTGGAGCATCGTCATGAGTCCGTTAGCGCAGTCCGAAGTACAAGCGGTAGGTCACGAGCCAGAAACGGCGACGGTGACCTTGAGCGACCTACTGGCAGTCGCACGCGGCGACGGCGACACCAGGCAGATCGAGGAAGCGTATTCTGCGGCCGCCGCCTGGCATGACGGTCAGTGGCGCAGGAGCGGTGACCCGCACATTTCCCATTCGCTGGCGGTCGCACTGATCGTCGCTGAACTGGGCCTGGGAACGGCAGCGGTGTGCGCCGCGCTCCTGCACGACGTGATCGAGGACACGCCGTGCACGCCCGCCCTGCTTCGCAGCCAGTTTGGTGACGAGATAGCTGACCTGGTTGATCAGGTCATGGAACTCGATTCCGAGGACTTCGGTGCGGCAACCGGGCCCAAGAGGCATGCGGCTCTGGTCATCAAGCTCGCCGACCGTCTGCACAATATGCGGACCCTCAGCTTTATCCTGCCCGAGAAGCAGCAGCGCAAGTCGCGCGAGGTCCTTGACCATTTCGCACCGTTGGCCAACACCCTCGGTCTCGATCAGATCGGAGCGGAGCTAGCGAGCCTCGCCGCCGCCGTCCTCAATGTTCCCGGCAGCCAGGCGGACGTGATGCGTTTCGAGGACAGGCGCGGCCCGGGTCTATCCCGCCGCCTGCTCGCTGGCGCCGCCATGTTGCTGCCAGCCCACGCCCGTGACCGCTGGCTGGAGGAATGGGTCGGCGAGATCAGTTACATCTCGTCTAAGCACGGCCGGGCCAGGTTCACCGTTCAGATGCTCGCTGGCATGCCGCGCCTCGCCGCCGCGCTCCGGTGGCCGATCCGGGCGGCTTAGCCGACGTTGGAGTGCTCGTGACGCTGATGCCAGTTCGAGGGCGACTGCAGCCGGAGAACCTGAGAAGGCGACGCAGATCTAGGAGCGACAGGGATATCGCCGCCGACATCGCCACCCAGGTCGCGCTGATACTTGGTCGAACCACCGAAACACCGCTTCCACCGCGGCCCGGTATCGACGACGGACTGGTATTCGTGATCTCCCCGTTTGCCCCGGAGATGGATGCGATCTACCTCGCCATCAATGGTGCCGCTAAGGCCGTTGGCCTCCACGCAGAGCGCGTCAAGGACATCAAGGGCGACTACCGGATCACCGACCAGATCCTGGCGATGATAAGCCAAGCTCGATTCATCGTCGCTGACCTTACCTACGAGCGGCCAAATGTGTACTTCGAACTCGGCTACGCGCGGGGGCTCGGCAAGAAGGTCATCACCATTCTGCGGGCCGGCACGGTCCCACATTTCGACGTACGCGACTGGACCTACCTGGAGTACTTCGACTCCCGGCCGCTAGAAGCCGACCTGATCGAGCAACTGACGTTCGAGCTGCAAGGAGATTGACGAATAGCTAGGTGGCGGGGCCATGGACGCGTCGAGATCCCTCGCGCCGAGCGCCGCGTCCCAGGCCTCGAAGATGTGCGTGATCGGATCTGCGGCTCGGCAGTCCTCGCGGTGCATCACGACCTCCTTTTGTTCGGCTGCTTCTCTCTATGGTGCGGCCGGAACGTTTCGCCCGGCGACGAAACGTGCCTGTGAGATCCTGGTGCTGTGGGCGATCAGAGAACAGACAACGAGCACCGTGATCGAGACCTCGCGGCCATCGCGGTGCTCATCGGGGATCCCGCGCGGGCGGCGATGCTGAATGCGCTGGCCACCGGGCTGGCGTTGCCGGCCGGGGAGCTTGCCCGCAGCGCCGGTGTCAGGCCCGCAACGGCCACCGTGCATCTGCGCCGCCTGGTAGAAGGCGGCCTGGTGAAGGTCCGCGCCCAGGGCCGCCACCGCTACCACGAACTGGCCGGGCCGCAGGTGGCCATCGCGCTTGAAGCACTGGCGCAGATCGCACCGCCGGCGGCGGTCCGCTCGCTCCGGGAGCACACCGCCGCGCTCAAGCTCGCCGAAGCGCGGACCTGCTACGACCATCTCGCCGGCCGCCGAGGAGTCGAGCTTCGCGATCGCCTGCTCGCAACCGGCGCGGTACGCGAGGTCGACGACCGCGATCACGCCATAACCGGCCCCGGCCGCGAACTGCTGCTCGCACTCGACATCGACACCGAGCGTCTGGCGGCAAGCCGACGGGTATTCGCACGCTCGTGTATCGACTGGACCCAGCGCCGGCCCCATCTTGCCGGCGCGCTACCTGCTGCCCTGACCACCCGTTTCCTTGAGCTGGGATGGCTCAGCCGCAGTCAGGGCCGCGGCCTGCGCATCAACGAGGACTACGACCAGCGGCTGGCAACCTGGCTGCACGCCGAGACCCCAGGGTCCGATGACGTGAAGCGAGCGCCAGGCTAACAAGCGCAGTCGAGCTGACCGCCACGTCCAGGGCAGCGCCAGTCCCCTGATGCAAGGACGGCCTGAAAATGTAAGTATCAAATCAGGTCGATCAAACCAGGGCGGAACGGCCGCCGGATTGAGGATGGCGCGCCGATGGGCAGGGACATCACCCAGGAAGAATTTTCCGACGCCGACTACTCGCGATTTCGGGATCGACTGGACGCCGATCTTATTGTGCTCAGTGAACTGATCAGCAAACCGGGATTCGGCAGCGGTCCTGCCACCATCGGCGCCGAGCTTGAATTAGTGATCGTGGACGGAGCCTGCCGCCCTTTACCCATCAATCAGGCCGTCCGCGATGCTGTCGACGACCCGCGGGTGACCTTGGAACTCACTCGCTTCAACCTGGAGCTGAACGCCTCGCCGCTGCCTCTGGCCGGGCGTCCGTTTGCTGCGCTTGAGGCCGAGCTCAACTTACTAGTCGCCAAGGTTGCGGCCGCTGCGGTGGCGCACGGCGGCCGGGTCACAGCGATCGGGATCCTGCCCACCATCGCTGCCACCGATCTCAGCAGCGCCATGCTGTCGGAAGGCGCGCGTTACCGGGTGCTGATCAGAGCCTTGCGACGGCTGCGCGGCGGCCCGTTGCGCACGCAGCTTCCCGGTGCGGAGCCGCTACCGCTAGCCACGGACGACGTGGTGCTCCAAGGTGCGCCCACATCGTTGCAGGTTCACCTGCGGGTCGAGCCTGCCCACTTCGCCAAGGCCTTCAATGCGGTCCAGCTGGCGACCGCGCCCGTCTTGGCCGTGGCGGGCAACTCGCCCACCTTCCTGAGACACCGGCTGTGGGAGGAAACCAGAATCGCGCTGTTCAGGCAGCAGACGGACGGTCTCGGGCATGAACCCCGGCCGCACACCAGGATCTCGCTAGGGTCCGGTTGGCTGCGCGGCGGTGCGGCCGACCTGTTCGCCGACAGCGTCCGCCAGCACGAGCCCTTACTGCCGATCGTGACCGAGCCAGACGAACCTGGCCAGCCCGCCCCGCAACCGCGCACCGGACTCGGGCCGGCCCTGGAGGAGCTGAGGTTGCATCACGGCACCGTGTGGCCATGGAACCGGGCCGTCTACGATCCCGCCGACGAGGGACATTTGCGCATCGAGATGCGCGCGCTGCCCGCTGGGCCGACCGTCATCGACATGGCGGCAAACGCCGCCTTCCTGATTGGCTTGTCGCTGTGGCTGGCCGACCAAGATGAGCAATGGACGTACACGCTGCCATTCGAATGCGCGGATCACAACTTCCATTCGGCCGCGCAATACGGCCTGGCCGCACGGCTAATCTGGCCGGCCTGGCCACACGGCGGAACCCGGATACTCACCGCTGCCGACGTCATCAGCGAATCACTTCCCGGCGCACGGCAGGGGCTGCTCAGGGCCGGGGTGGCAGAGAGTGAAGCCGACCGACTGCTCGACGTTATCGGGGCCCGCGTGGCCACCGGCCAGACCGGCGCCGCCTGGCAGCGCGCCGCGCTCGCTGCGGCCCAAACTCCGTCCCGGCCCCCGGCCCCGGACGAGTACGCCGAGATGCTACGCAGCTACATCGACTTCGCCACCACCGGCCAGCCAGTCCACACCTGGCTAGTCGGCTAGCAAGGCCGCACCAAAGCATCAGATTAACTCAAAGCATTTGGATTAACGCATTGCGAAGGCTTGTATCACTGCGCCAAAGCTGACTCCCAGATCAGAATCGATCGCCCAGACCGGATCGGCCGACTGCGTCAGGCCAGCTAGTGCTGGCTGCCGTTCCCGTCGGCCAGGGCCGCGTCGAGCAGCACGGCCGCGGCGGCGCGGGCCAGGCCGGCGGCAGCGGGGCCGTGCTCGAACCGGGCGGCTTGCCCGCTGCCCTCGTAGAGCAACTGCAACTGCAGGCCAAGTACCTCAGGGTCGGCCACCCCAGCCTGCGCGGCCAAGTCGGTCAGCAGCGCCCGGACCCATTGCCGGTAGGCACCAGCGGCCTGCTCGGCTATGTCACCGGGCGAGGATTCGGCACTGGCCCGGGCGAAGGCGCAGCCTCGGTAACCAGGCCGGCCGAACAACTCCGCCTGGCCCTCGAACACGGCCAGCAACCGCTCGCGCGGGCTGTCATACCGGTCGACCACCTGGGTGATGAGCCGGGTGACATTGTCCTGGCGGGCGTCCAGATAGGCCTGGACCAGCGCGTCCTTGCTGCCGAAGGTCTTGTACAGAGACGCCTTGGCGACCCCGGCGTGCTCGATGACGCGGTCGATGCCGACGGTGTGGATGCCCTCGTTGTAGAACAGCTCGTTAGCCGAGGCCAGCAGCCGCTCCCGCGCCGACGGCCGGACCACGTTCGCCGCGGCGCTCGCTTCCTTGACAGCCATCGCGATCTCCACCTTCCTAGACCGACTTGACCATGTTAGAACGCCGCAGCACGCCTACCAGGGCCAGCGCGGCCAGCGCGATTACCGAGGCGCCGTAGTAGCGGGTCGTGTTGATCAGCCCTCCGAAGTGCACCACGCCGAACCCGGCCAGCACCGCCGGCCCGCCAAGCCCGAGGTAGGACACGACATAGAGCAGCGAGACCACGCCGGCCCGCTCGTGCGCCGCCGCCAGCGGAACCACCGTGCGGATACCGCCCTGGAAGCCGCTGCCGAACCCGATTCCGGCGATCACTGACCCGGCGAAGAAGACCGCCACGGACCCGAGGCTGACCGCCGCGACGGTCACGGCCACCCCGGTGATCAGGGCCGCGATGCCGACCAGCATCACGGTCCGAGCCGGGACCAGGCGCATCAGCAAAATCGCCACCACGGCCGAGGCCGCCAGCGAGAACAAGCTGAGGCTGCCCAGCACCACGCCGGTCGAGCCGGTCAGCGTGGACACCAGCGCCGGGCCGAGCGCGCCGTAAAACCCGCCGAGCGCCCACACCGCGAACAGCACCGGCACGGCGGCCAGGACCGGCCCCCGCAACGTCTTCGGCACATTGATCTCCGGCCGGATGCTAGCCAGCGCGCCCGGCGCCCGGGTCACGGTCTCGCGCATCGCCGCCACCGCGACCGCCTGCAGGGCGAGCACGCCGATCAAGGCCAGGTAGATGAGATGGGTCGGGTCAGGCAGGAACCGCACCGCCAGCGCGGACAAGATCGCGCCGGTCGCGGTACCCATCCCCGGCGCCACCGAGTTGGCGAACGTGCCGAGCTCGCGGTCCATGTCCAGCATCGCCGCGCCGATCGCGCCCAGCGCCGCACCGGTGGACAGGCCCTGAACCACCCGGGCGATCAGCAGTTCGGGCACCCCGGCGGCGGTCGCGAAGATCAGCAGCGAAACCGCGTGGATGGCGAGGGCGACCAGAAGAACCGGCCGGCGTCCGGTGTGGTCGGACAGTTTGCCCAGGGTCAGCAGGCCGGCCAGCACAGCGATCGCGTACACCCCGAACACCACCGTGGTCGTGATCGGCGTGAAGTGCCAGCGCGCCTGGTAGATCGCGTACAGCGGGGTCGGCGCGGCGGAGGACGCCAGCAGCGCGACGATCAGCGAGGCCAGCGCGAACACGGCCGGCCGCCCGCTCAGCCTGAAACCGCCCGCGCGGGCCGGCGTCGTCGGCGCCACGTCTGCTGTCGGCCTCGCTGGGCACTGCGTGGTAGTCATGTCCGAGTTACCCGCTCTCGTTGAGTAGACCTGCCTGTCTACCTCATAGTAGACAGACCGGTCTGTTCGCGCAAGTGGGTTCCTGATTGCTGGTCAGGCGACTGGCCTGCGGACTCTACGACGCAAGATGGCAAGGGATCGTTTGACGCCGACATCGCCGCGCTGAAAACGGTCAACCATCGCCGACCCGGATCTCAGGCGTCGGCGACGAGGCGTTCTCCGAGCCGAACCCGGCCGGGAACGCGGGATCGGCCGGCGCGTCCGCGTTCGCCAGCTACGGCGCGGTGTTCGGCGAGGTCTATATCAAGATCGGCGGGCTGACCTATGTGACGGCCGACCAGGGAAAGCAGATCGTCGAACTGCTGCACGGCAAGCTCTAGCCGAGCTGGCCTGCCGGACGGGCGTCGTCGGTGAAGACGAGGACCTCGGCCGCCAGGCCGGCCTGGCGCAAGCTGATCCTGAACGCCTCGGCCGCGGTGGCAGCCTGCCCGGTCAGGTCCTTCATCTGGCTGACGGCACTTTCGTCGGCCGCCGTCCTGGCCGCGAGATCGAGGAACTTGTCGTTAAGGCTCGCCAGCTCCTGGGCGGTGTCCCAGTCCAGCAGCGCCGCGTCCGCCGCCTTCACCTTCGCCGCGTAGTCCTCCATGGCCACGACTCTGGCTTCGACGGTTCCCAGCGCATGGTCGAGGATTCGCTGCTGCGGGTCCTGAACCTCAGAGGTCATGGGCCCCAAGGCAGTCCGCGCATCGCGATCGCCGTCCAGTTCGGCGTGCCGGCGGAGCGCAGCATCGTGGTGCGCTCGCAACGTCGTGATCTGCTGCAATTCGAGCGCGATCTCCCACTCGTGCCACCGGAGTTCCGCTTCGCCGGCCGTCTTATCCAGCCGGTCTTCGGCGTAGACCCTGGACGCGACGACGGCTCCCCTGGCCCGGCGGGTTCGCTCGGCTAGTGTCCGGCAGGGACCATCGAGTTCGCGGAAGTAGACGATCCGCTCATTAATCGGCGCGTCCAGCGGAGTCTTCGCGCCAGGGAACGGCCTGCGGCCAGCGTAAACCGCGTAGACGCATTTCCCGGCGAAGCAGAGGGGGACAATCGGCAGGAGCAGCGCCCACACGGTCAGGCCGCCGCTCGCGAACAGCAGCCAGATCCAGACCGTACTGATCGCCGCCGCGATCAGCCAGCCAATGGCTCCCGTAACCGGATCTTTCCGCTCTTCCCCTTCGTCATCCTCATCGTCTCCCGCCGCCCACGCGCGAGCCTCTCGTCGCCGAAGCTCAAGCGCATAGCCAGGGTCCAGGACGCCATCTTGCTCATAATCGGCGAACCGGACCACCCCCGGCGACGTGTCATACGTCATTCACTCAGCATATAGACGTCCGGGCGCTTCCGTAATTCACCGATTCGTAAGCCGGGCATAGGCCAGATTGTGCTATCTGCGAATGCTGTTGGCAATGGCCAGGAGTTCGCTGAGTGGAAGCGCCGGAGCGGCGGTCACGGTGAACCGCAGGCCGTCCTGGTTCCAGGTGAGCAGTCGTCCGGCGGCCGCCGTGGCGGGATCTTCGTGCACGGTCACCGAGCGGGCCTTGAATCCGGCTGGCCACCGGACAGGAACGACCGGCTGCTGGGTGATGAAGAGCCACCGATCGTCGCTGGTGCCGAACACTTCTGTGGAGCTCACCCGGTCGCGACTGGTCACCGGCGGGAACGGGAACTCAGGGAAGGCGCCCGTGCCGGGTTGGTCGTAGCGAAACCTGTATCCCGGTGGCACGTAACTCGGGCGGCGGATCGCTTCGACGTCGAGGTGAGGCACCGGCCTGCCAGTCACGCCGTCGATGAGCCGTCGCCGTGCCAAAGGCAGTGCGAGCCGGACCCGGAACACCGCGTAGATCCCGACTCCCCCGCACTGCACCTTTCTCGGCCGG
>DASYAT010000129.1:0-5839 GCA_036501205.1 Streptosporangiaceae bacterium
CCCGTGCCCCCTGCCCACCCCGCCCCAGCCACCGCGCGAACCCGCTTGCCCAAGACATTGCCGCCCGTAGGCGACGGCTGCTTAGCCATCACTCCAGCCTCAATTGCATCGTCAGTCACAGTTCTCACTCCAATCCTGGCGCCCGCCTACGCGCGTACAGATGAAACCGCACATTCATCCCCCGAAAACCAGATGAATCTGCATATTCATCCGGTTTGATGCTAATGATCTTCACCACAGCCTGAGGCCCGTGGGATTTGTGAGACTTCTGTGACTCAAGTGACGCAGATGCGGCGGGGATCCGGTCCGTGATGCGACGCGGGAGCCGGAAACGGCGGCGCGGAACCGGAACGGCGGCGCGGAACCGGAACGGCGGCGCAGGACCGGAACGGCGGCGCAGGGCCGGAACGGCGGCGCGGGAACCGGAATCTGGTCCCGCGCCGCCGCGCCGATGTAGTGCGGCAGCCAGCTCAGATCAGGGCCGCGAAGAACTCGCGGAGGTCGTTGACCACCAGATCCGGGTTGGTCGTGTAGGCGAAATGGCCGCCCTCGTCGAATTCGGTGTAGCGAACGATGTTGTTCGAGCGCTCGGCGAAGGTTCTGATCGTCCTGAAGTCCTGAGGGAACACCGCGACGGCGGTCGGCACCTTGTTCTGCACGTCCCGGTAGCCGGCGCCGCTGTGGGCGTCCTCGTAGTAGTGCCGGGCGCTGGAGACGCCGGTCCTGGTGAACCAGTACAGGCTCACGTGGGTCGGGTAGTTGTCGACGTCGAGGTAGTCGGCGTAGTCGCCCCAGCCGGTCCAGAGTTCGGCGTTCCAGCCGAGCTGGCCGATTGGTGAGTCGGTGAGCGCGTAGCCGAGCGTCTGCGGCCTGGTCTGCTGGATCTTCTGGTAGCCCGCCTTGTCCTGGAACTCGGCCGTCGTCCCGGACAGGCTCTCCTTATCCGCGTCCGAAATCTTCGCGAACTCGGACGGATCGCCGGATCCGAACGCGAAGATCTGCAGCAGGTGCACCCCGATCAGGCCATCTGGCGCGAGGATCCCGAGTTCGCGACCGACCAGCGCGCCGGCGTCGCCGCCGCTGACGCCCCAGTGGGAGTAGCCAAGCAGGGACATCAGCGACGCGAAGGCCTTCGCCATCCTGGCACTGTCCCAGCCGCGCTCGGTGGTCGGACCGGAGAAGCCGTATCCGGGCAGCGACGGCACCACCACGTGGAACGCTCGGCTCGGGTCACCGCCGTGCGCACGCGGATCAGTCAGCGGGCCGATCATCGAGACGAATTCGAGTACCGATCCCGGCCAGCCGTGCAGGAGCAGCAGCGGCACGGCGTCCGGCTCGGGCGAGCGGACGTGCAGGAAGTGGACGTTCTGCCCGTCGATCGTGGTGGTGAACTGCGGGATCTCGTTCAGCTTGGCCTCGGCTGCCCGCCAGTCGTAGCTGGTTCGCCAGTACTCGGCCAGCCGCCGCACCGAACCGAGCGGCATGCCGTAGTCGGTGCCTGCCTCCGCGACCTCATTGGGCCAGCGGGCCGCCGCCAGGCGAGCAGCGAGGTCGTCGAGTTCGCTCTGCGGCACGTCGATCCGGAAGGTCTTGATCTCTTGGTTCGTCATGTCACTAACGCTATTAAGACTTCCGGACAACTTCTGTCCTAAAGGTCGGTCAGACTGAAACTATGTGGGAAACCTCAGCTCGGCTGCTCAAGCTCCTGTCGCTGCTGCAAGCCCGCCGCGACTGGACCGGCTCTGACCTAGCCGCCAGGCTCGACGTCAGCGAGCGCACCGTGCGGCGGGACGTGGACCGGCTGCGCGAACTCGGCTACCCGGTGGATGCCAGCCGTGGCACGGACGGTGGCTACCGTCTCGGCACCGGGGCGAACATGCCCCCGCTGCTGCTCGATGATGACGAGGCCGTGGCCGTCGCCGTGGGCATGCGGACGGCCGCTCGCAACCCGGTCACCGGCATCGAAGAGACTTCGGTGCGCGCCCTGGCCAAGCTTGAGAGCGTGCTGCCGCCCCGGCTGCGGCGCCGGGTCACTGCGCTGGCCGACTACACGGTGCCGATCCCGCCCGACTCGCCCGCACCCGAAATCGATCCGTCGGTCCTGACCACGCTGGCCAGCGCGTGCCGTGACCACGAGCGGCTGCGCTTCGACTACAAGTCGTATAGCGGGACGGCCGCGGTGCGGACGGTCGAGCCGCATCGCCTGGTCTCTTGGGGCCGCAAGTGGTATCTGGTCGCCTGGGACGTCGACCGCGAGGACTGGCGGACGTTCCGGGTCGACCGGATCGAGCCCAGGACACCCACCGGCCCCCGGTTTGCCCCGCGCGAGCTGCCCGCCGACGGCGATGTCGCCGCGTTCGTGGCGCGCGGGGTGTCCGCGGCCGGGTACAGATTCCAGGCCAGAGTCACCGTGCGGGCTCCCGCCGCCGAGGTCACGGCCCGCATCAATCCGGCAGTCGGGCTGGTCGAGGCGATCGACGACCAGTCCTGCGTGCTAGCGACCGGGGCGGACAGCGTCGCTACCGTCGCGGTGTATCTCGGCCTGCTCGACTTCGACTTCGAGGTCAGCGATCCGCCGGAACTCGTCGCCTGGGTCAGGACGCTGGCCGACCGGTACCGCCGAGCGGCCGGCGACCCAGCCGCCTGACCGATCACCCGCTAACGGGCCGGGAATCTGCCGTGCACGGGCTGATAGCCGCCGAAGCTGGTCTCGAACGCGGCTTCTCCGCTGGTGAGTCCGGGCAGCTGGGTCTGCAGGCCGTGCACCCGCTCGGTCGGCAGCCGGGCCGCGACGATAGCGAGATCGTCAAGCAGTTGCGGCGGATCGACATCGGCGCCGAGACTGGCCAGCAGGGACAGCACGGCTCCCATCTTCGCCACCGGAACCTCGATCCTGACCAGCGCGACCGGCTCGCAGACCACGGTGCCCGCCGATCTCAGCGCCTGCATCAAGACCAGCGGCGTCAGCTTGCGGAAGTCGGCAGCGGACGTCTTCGGCGTGGGCAGCACCTGCTTACGCGCACCGTCGCCGACGTAGTAGTCACAGGCATTCATGGTGACAACGCAGTCGATTACCTGCCAGCGATACAGGCCGCTGGCCAGGGTGTCCGTAACGTAGCGCGTCATCGCCTCAGCAAAGGGCCCGGCGGATTTGTAGATGTACAGCGGAATGGTCCGCGGGTCAATGCCGAGCCGGAACTCGATGCCCGAGTCCGCGCGGCCAGGCTCGACCACCAGCCCGACAGTGGCGGAGTAAGGATGATCATCGGATTGCAGGACCTCCAGAGCGCTGGCCCGACCGACCAGCCGCTCGGTGTAGATCATCGTGGTCTCGCGGAACGTGACCGCGACGCCGTATTCATTCGCCAGCGTGGACTGGACAACTTCTTTCTGCACCTCGCCGTACAGCGAGACGACGATCTCCTGCCGCTCGTCGTCCTGGCGCACGTTGATCAGCGGATCCTGCTCGGCAATCTGGCCAAGCGCCATCCTGAGCCGCTGCCTATCGCTGGCAAGGACCGGCACGACGACCGATTCCAGCGTCGGTGGCGGGAACTGAGCCACGGCGTCGACGCCTGCCACCTCACCGATCGGGTCGCCGATCTGGGCTTCGGCCAGGCCCCAGAGCTTGCCGATCTGACCCGCGCTCACCGACGAGCGCTCCACCGCCGAGCCGCGGTCGAATACGGCCACGCTCGTCACCTTGCCGTCCAGGCCGGCACCGAATCTCAGCCGGTCGCGGGCATGGATTGTGCCTGCGGACACCCGCACATAGGCGATCTTCTCCGACGAGGTCCCGCGCTCGATCTTGAAGATGCGGCCGGAGACCGGCCCGTCTGGATCACCGATCTTGGCTGGCAAGAGCTCGGCGATTCCGGCGATCAGCGGCTCGATGCCCGCCCCGGTCACCGCCGAACCGAAGAAAACCGGATACACCAGTCCCCGCCTGGTCTGTTCGGCGAGTTCGGCTCGAAGCCGGGCACCGGAGACCGCGGCCTCATCGTCGACGAAGGCGGCGAGCAGTCCGTCATTGCGGTCGGCCAGCACTTCGAGCAGGTCAGCCCGGAAGCCGGGATCATCGGCCGCCGAGGCGCTGAAACTGGCTTCCCTGGTCCCTGGCGCCTGGACGCGCCCCATCGATACGACGGTGATCTTCAACCGCCGGATGATGTCGCGCAGCAGGCTGTCGGTGCGCGCGCCCGGCCGGTCGATCTTGTTCACGAACACCAGCGCCGGTATCCGCAAGCGCTGCAGCGAGCGCAGCAGGATCTGAGTCTGCGGCTGCACGCCTTCGACGGCCGAGATCACCAGGACGGCCCCGTCGAGCACGCTCAGAACCCGGTCCACCTCGGCGATGAAGTCCGGGTGACCGGGGGTGTCAATCAAATTGACCGTCAGCTCACCAGTCGAACCGATGGAGAACGAGGCCACGGCCGACTTGATCGTGATCCCGCGCTGGCGCTCAAGTGCCAGCGAATCGGTGACGGTGGTACCGGCGTCGACGCTGCCGAGCCGGTCGATCACACCGGCGGAGTAGAGCAGTCGCTCGGTGAGCGTAGTTTTACCGGCGTCTACATGCGCCAGGATCCCAAGGTTGAGAGTTCTCCGCGACACGCGCCATACCCTTCGAATAGGACACCTCGAACGGAAATGGACGCTGCCGCCATCTCTACCCTCCTTGGGGACGATTGATAATCCCTCGGGCCACGCCACAGCCAGCGACGCGGGCCGAGTCACGCCGAACTGTAGCCGGTCGGCAACGCAAACACGAATGATTTCTCGCCGCCTCGCAATCGGAATCCGTTCACCAAGCTCCCGCTCGGATCTCCTATCGTTGAGCGCATGCGATTCGCGCTGCTCAACTCCGGACTCGGGCTGCTGGCCACCGCGAGCGAGCTACACAGGGTGAGGCCAGACGCCGATCTGGTACTCGCCATGGACCCCGACGGCATGCCGTGGGGACCGCGTACGCCGCAGGACATCGCCGAGCGTTCGCTCGCGGCCGCCCGCGCGGCGGCGAGCTATGACCCGGACGTCATCGTGATGGCTTGTAACACCGGGTCAGTGCACGCACTCGACGTGCTGCGAGCGGAGTTCGAGCCCGAGATCCCGATCGTGGGGACGGTGCCAGCGATCAAGCCAGCCGCGGCCGCCGCCAGGTCGGTCGCCATCTGGGCGACGGTCGCCACGACGGCCAGCGACTACCAGCGCAGGCTTATCGCCGAGTTCGGCGCAGGCGCCGAAGTGACGCCGGTCGCCTGCCCTGGCCTGGCCACCGCCATCGACGCCGGCGACGAAAGCGCAATGACGATCGCCATCGCTGATGCGGCCAGCCGGACCCCGCAGGACTGCCGCGCGATCGTACTCGGCTGCACCGAATATGAGCTAGCCGCCGACCGCATCGGCGCGGCCGTGCCGGGCGCCATGCTCTTCGGCACTGCCGGAGCGGTCGCAGCCCAGACCTTGCGCCGCGCCGCTCTGGTCGGCCGCGACCTCAGCACCGACCCGGACGCCGAGCCCGGCAAGCTCACCGTCCTGCTCAGCTGCCGCCCAGGCACCATGCCCCTGGCCGCCCTGCAGTATCACCAGGGCCGCGAACTGACGCGGCTAGCCGCCAGCCCAGACCCAGCCTCAGACCTGACCGTCTGACCGGAGCTCGCGAGAGCTGCGGGCCTCTTCCTCGTCTCGCGACCGACGACCAGAGCCGGCCGAGCGCTGGGCCGACATCCCGCGCCCGGCCGGATCCTGGTCGACACCGCTGCTCAGGCATCGGACCTAAAGCAGCGCTGCCTTGGCGGGTCGAGCTGACCGAGTGGCAGTGGCGTGTTGTCCCGGCCAG
>DASYAT010000130.1:0-32354 GCA_036501205.1 Streptosporangiaceae bacterium
ACGCCGAACTCACCGCGCTGGCCTGCCTGATGATGCTGGAGCGGATCAACTACCTGCTCAGCGTGGAAGTGCGGCTGCCCAAGGACGAAATGATCGACCGCCTGTCCGCCATCATCTACGCCGCCTTCCACACGCCGTAGCTTCCCGACCAGGCCGGGCACCACCAGGCCCAACCGGGCCATGCCCGCCAGGCCGGCCCAAAATCCTCCGACCCGACCCGACCCGACCGCGACCGGCGCGGCCCGACCCGACCCGACCGCGACCGGCGCGGCCCGACCCGACCCGACCGCGACCGGTGTGGCCCGACCCGGCCCGACCGCGACCGGCGTGGCCCAGCCCGACCGCGACCGGCGCGGCCCGACCCGGCCCGACCGCGACCGGCGTGGCCCGGTCCAATGTCACCGGGCCCGGCGTGCCGCTTGAGTCACGCGAATCTCAACTGGCCCACTGGTCACGGATTCGAGCGTCATGATCATCTATTTATCGGATGAATGCGCATATTCATCCTGTCTCACCGGATGAATGCGCATATTCATCTGGCTGCGAAATCGATCTTGGAGTAGCAACTGCTGCTGATGAGCTTGCTGTGACTAATGAGGCACACAAGACCGGCTCTGGGCATCCAGACGGCCTTGATCCGGTGGCAAGTCGGCGCGAGCGGTAGAGGTGGACGCCGGCCTGGGGGAAATGTCGGATTACTGGGTTGGGTTGAGCAGGCCTAGGGGGCTTGGAGCGGGGAACTCGATCTTGAGTACCTGCTGACCGGCCGACGTACGGACCGTGCTTACGCTCGCCGGGCGATAGCGCGGCGGCTGGACCTTCAGCAACTCCTCCATAGCCCGTACATACTCCGGCTCGGTCAAGTTCACCCCGGCCGTCGTCTCCGCCAACTCGGCGGTCCGCACCGGCACACCCGGCGATGCCCCGGCATCAGCGGGGCCGAAGCTCAGGATGTCGATCGGGCGCTGGGCCGCCAGCGCGGTGATCACGATAAGCAGCCGGGAATCAACCTCGCCGGACTCCATCATCTTGCGAGCAATCGCAGTAGCCGTGATCTGGCGACTCGTGATCAGGCCGGTCCCTACCGTCTGCCGCAACTTGAGGTCCACGCGGAGCGCGCCGAGATATGCCGCCGCCCCGTGCGGCGTGATGACCCTGATGCTGGTCAGCTCGCTCGTCTTGCCAAACCCAGCCAGTACGACCGGCGCCAGCTTCGTATCCAGCTGCTTGCCGAACTGCTGCTCCAAAGCGGGCGTCGCCACGACGATTTGCGATGTCGGCAGTTGGGTCGCCTTAGCCGCGACCGTACGCAAGCTGCCCGCCGGGAAGCCGTGCTGGGCCAGCGCATCGCACATCACCCGGTCGCAGGCCACCACCGCATGGCGGCTGACCTGGCCCGCAACCCAGGCCGCAGCGTGATCGGTGATCCTGGCCCGCTGCACGACCAGCGCGTTGCGCGCGCCCTTGCTGTCACTGGAGGAAACTGCGCTGTTGCGCGAGGACAGGACGAGAGCGACCGTTCCGCCCGCTATCAGTACGACGGCCAGCGCAGTGATCCCCGCCATCACCGACCGACGCCGCCGCCCGGCCTTCGGCGGATGCGCGGTCGCTGGCCGGCCATTCGCCGGATATCCCCTCGGCGGCGACCCTGCGGTCGGTGTCTTGGCCGGCCAGTACTCAGGTGCCACCGCTGGAACCTTGACTGCCGGGACTTGAACCGTCGCAGGCTCGATGGCAGGCGTCTGAGCGGTCTGATCCTGCTCGGCCGGAATCTCAGCGGTCGGAGTCTGAACCGCCGAAGACTCAGATGCCGGTTCCTGATCCGCCGGGTCCTGCGCCGACGGGTGCGGTGAAGCGGTCGAGGTTGCCGGCTGCTCCGCTGCCGGTGAATCGGCGGGCAAGACGCTGGTCTCCTCGCCTGCAGCAATCCCGCTAGCAGCCGCCGCCTGGCCAGGCTCAGCGATTTCCTGATCTGGGGTAACTGCACGATCCGCCACGACGACATCGTCGACCGCCGACTGTCCAGGCGCCGGCGTCGACGAAGGCTCAGGCTCGGGCTCGGGCTCAGGCTCAGGCTCAGGCTCGGCGAAGACTCCAGGCTGGTCTGGCTCGGCGATCTCGGCCGCGCCAGGCACTTCGGCGGTCACGCTAACTGCGTCAGCCGGCGCACGCGATGCGTCAGCCGGCGCAGGCGGTGCGTCAGCCGGCGCTGGCGGTGCGTCGGCGAGCCAGCTTGGGTCCAGATTGGTCCAGGGGTGCGCCGCGGGCGGCGAATCGGTGCCGTCGTCGGCGGCCGCCCGGTCGCGACCATCGGCTGAACGTTCTCGCCTGGTCGTTCGGCTGTTGCTCCAGCCAGAACGTTCTCGCCTCGCCCGCGCCGGCCCCCAAGGCGCGTCCGGCTCGCCGCTGGCCGGCGGAGCGGAACCCTCAGATTGGCTCCGGGCATCAAGGGTCCCGGCCGCATCGGACCTCGCCGGGTCGCCTGACCGGTTCGACTTGCCTGACCGACCGCGGCCCGGACGTTCTGATCTGCCACGACCGGGCTGAGTCGCGTGCTCCCACCACGCCGCCCGGTCATCGCGGAATTCCAGGCCGGGGCGATCTTCAGCCTGACCCCGGACCGGACCCGCTTGACCAGCCAGATCCGACGGGCCAGCCAGATCCGACGGGCCAGCCACATCCAACGGGCCAGCCACATCCAACGGGCCAGCCACATCCAACGGGCCAGCCAGATCCGACGGGCCGGCCACATCCGAACGACCAGCCAGATCCGGCTGGCCGAGCGGACTCTGGTCATCGGACGGAACACCCTGGTCGACCCCAGGCGCATCGAATGCCAGGCCGGCATCGCCTGAGACAGACCGGTCGACCCCCGTCGTCAAGTCCGGTCTAGCGACCTCAGCCAACTCGCTCGGCCCGGCGGAACCGTACTGCCTGGCCAAGTCCAACGCGGCCAATGCCGCCTGCAAATTAGGCAGCGGCTCGGTCACCGGTTCCTGTTCCGACCCGCCCCAAGTAGCCTCGTATTCGGCCAGCGCCGCCGAAACCACACTCGGCAGGCCAGCCCCGTTCGAACCACCAGAACCACCAGAACCACCAGGACTGCCAGCACCGTTCGACCAATCGGCCGAACCCGCACCGCCCTCAGAACCCTCGGCGCGCGCGGCATCGACCGCCGCCTGCATCTTCGCCATTAACGAGTCGGGCAGCCTTCGATGAACCGATGGAGCCGGGCCTTCCCTGGTCGCTCCAGGCACCCGTCGGCTCAGTTCCGGACTTGGGGTCTCTTCGCCCACTAGCCCTCGTTGCCCATCAGTTCAACCCCCTGCGCCCAACCCGCACCCGTCGCGCGCCTCCGGTCGGACGCCCGTCGGGCGCCCGTCGGGTACGCGTCATCACGTCAGTCTCTTGGACGACCAGAGCAGCACATGACGCCCGGTTATTCAAGTAGCATGACAAATTGTGATCAACGTGCTACGTCGCGCTCATCTCGACGGCATGCTCCCAGCACAGAACTAGTGTGCATCAACCCGCTGACCATATGCGGACGTACCGGGTCGGCTCCGGTCCAATCGACCGCCAATCGGCGTCACACAAGCCCCCAAACCGGGCACAAGCAAGCTCGCGTACCGCCAGGCTCATTCGATCAAAATTACGGAAACCGCCACCGACCGGCCAACCCGGCCTGTACCTTTTCGTATGCGGTGGAGCGGTGCGCGCAGTTATCACCAGATCACTTAACGCCACTGGCGACACCGTGTGCAAGGAATTACGGGCTGCAGGGGGAGCAGCCGACTGGTCCCCCGTACGCCCAAACCTCGGTTAGGTGCGCTTAGGTATGGACCAAGGCTTCGAGTCGTCGCGACCGGCGGAGCCCGGCCGTCTTGCGACAGCACCAGAGGCCACCCGGGTCAATTCGCACCGGCGCGACCGGTCCCGCACCCCCCAGAACTCCCAAGGCACCCCCCAAGGCAACCGCGGCCTCAGGATCCCCGCCCTCGGCCAGCTCTTCCTGATCCTCGCCCTTCAGGCCGTGCTCTCCCTCCGCCTCATCAAGGCCGATACGGCCTTCCAGGACGAGGCCCTCTACCTCTGGGCCGGACACCGGGAGATCGCGCATCTCCTGCACGGCGTGCCGGTCCCGCCCTTCCCGACCTACTTCTCGGGTGCGCCGGTCATCTATCCGCTGTTCGGCGCCTTAACGGATAGCATCGGCGGTCTGTCCGCCGCCCGGATCCTGTCCCTGCTGTTCATGCTCGGGGCGACCGGGTTGCTCTGGAGCTCCGCCAGGCTCCTCTACGGCGAGGTAGCGGCGTTCTTCGCCGCCGCCCTCTTCGCCCTCGCCGGCCCGACCCTGCACCTCGGCTCCTTCGCCACCTACGACGCGATGTCCGTCTTCGGAGTGGCCCTGTCCGCCTGGTGCGTAGTCAAGGCCAGCAAAGGCCGCAGCGCACCTAGCGCCCACGAGCAACCCGGCGGCACCGGCTGGATAATCGCGGCCGGACTCATCCTGGCCCTGGCCAACGCCACCGCCTACTCGATTGCCCTGTTCGACCCGGTCGTGATCCTGCTCGCCTTCATCACTTCCGCCAGCCGAGCCAACCCAAGGCTGGCCCTGCGCCGCGGCCTGACCCTCTTCATCGTCCTGGTCGTCCCGCTCGGGCTCGGCGTGCTCATCGGCGGCAGCTACTACCGCACCGGGATCAACAACACCACCATCCAGCGCGCTCCAGGACCCGACTCCGCGCTGGCGATCTTCGCCGATTCCTGGTTCTGGACCGGTGTCATCGCCGTGATCGCCCTGATCGGGGTCCTGATCAGCCTCAGTCGCCGACCGTGGACCGCCATGAGCTGGCTCCCGCTCCTTGCCACCGGCGCCCTGCTGCTGGTGCCCGCCGAACAGGCCAGCCTGCACACCACGGCCTCGCTGAACAAGCACGGCACCATGGGCGCCTGGTTCGCCGCGATTGCGGCCGGCTTCGCCATCGACGCCTTCATCGCCTTGTCGGGCACAAGCCGCGCGAAGACCATCACAATCGGCGCATGCGTCATCGCCCTGGCGTTTCCGGCCGAAATAGGAATCGCCCAGGCCCGCACCTTCGCCACCGAGTGGCCGGACTCCTCCAGCTTCACCGCGATCCTGGGCCCGCTGGTCGACAACTCCTCGGGCCGCGTCCTCGCCGAGGATCCCTCGATCGCCGAGTACTACCTGAAGGCAGGCAGCCAATGGCAGCGCTGGTCAGGGACCAGGAACATCATCCTGCCCTCGGGCAAGAGCACGGGCGGGCCAAGCCAGAGCGCCGGTGTTGTCGGCTCCGGCAACGCCGGCGTCTTCGCCGTCTTCATCCAAGAGGGTTATTTCTCGCTGGTAGCGCTCAACTACGCCGACACCACCGCCCTGGACCAGAAGATCCACGCCGACCTCACGCACAACCACCGCTACCACATCATCGACGTCATCCCCTACGGCCCGCAGCACGGCACTTATGTCATCTGGCGATACGAGCCGCGCCGATGAGCACCACGATCAGCCGCGTCGCCGCCCCCGCCAGCCCCGCAACCGGGCGTTACGGCCCGCCGGACGACACCGAGAAGTACTCCTACCTAGACCGGGACCTGGCTTACCTGGCCACGATCCTGATCATCGGCGCGGCCTGCCTGGTGATCAGCCAGATCAGATTCGAGTTGCACGCACCGTTCGCCTGGCCGTTCATGATCTTCACCGCGACCTACGTGATCTACCAGGCGATCAGCCTGCCGATCAACTTCACCGGCCGCGGCTTCAACCTGGCCAGGCACCAGGATCTGGTCGATTCCTGGCAGCCGCAGACCTACCCGACTGTCGACATCTACCTGCCGATCTGCGGCGAGCCGATCGACGTCCTGGCCAACACCTGGCGCGCCGTGGCCGGCCTGATCGCCGCCTACCCCGGCTCCGCGCAGGCGTTCGTCCTCGACGACGGCCCGTCAGAAGCGGCGCAGGAACTGGCCGCGCAGCTGACCTTCAGCTACCTCCGCCGCCCGGACGCACGCGCCTTCAAGAAGAGCGGCAACCTGCGCCACGCCTTCGCCCGCACCAGCGGCGAGTTCGTGCTGATCCTGGACGCCGACTTCGCGCCCAGGCCCGACTTCCTCGCCGAGACCCTCCCGTACTTCGCTGGTGATGCCCGGCTCGCGATCGTTCAGACACCCCAGTTTTTTCGTGAAAGCTTTGCGCAGGCTTGGATCGAGAACGCGGCCGGCGCGATCCAGGAAGTGTTCTACCGATCCATCCAGGTGGCCAGGGATCGTTTCGGAGCCGCTATCTGCGTCGGGACCTCTGCCGTCTACCGACGGACCGCGCTGGAGCCGCAGGGTGGCCCGACGCTGATCCCCTACGCCGAAGATGTGCACACCGGCCTGGACGTACGCCGCGCCGGCTGGTCGATGACGTACCTGCCGCTCGTGCTGTCGACCGGCATCTGCCCGGACAATCTCGATGCCTTCGTCCGGCAGCAGTACCGCTGGTGCACGGGTAATGCCGGCGTAATGTTTTCTCGCCGAATGTGGTCTGTCCCTATGACGATCCCGGCCCGGCTCACCTACGTTTCCGGCTTCTTCTATTACGCCTACACCGCCCTGCTGACCTTCTTCGGCCCGATCATCCCGGTCATCATGCTGGCCTTTCTCCCCGGCCAGATCCGGCTCAGGAATTTCGCCGTGCTTCTGCCGGCGATGCTCACCGGATTCGTGCTGTACCCGCTGTGGCACCGGTCCAGTTATGGTCCCTCGGTCTGGCCGCTCGGCATCGCCAGGGGCTGGGCGCACGTCTTCGCGATCTGGGACGGCGCCCGGGGCAAGACGATGGGCTGGCACCCGACCAAGACTCCAGGCAGCTCGTTGCGCCGGCTGCGGATCGGCGTCACCGCCTGGAGCGGCGGCATGGCGCTGGCCTGGCTCGGCCTGGCGATCTGGCGCACCGCCGCGATGGGCACCGTGCAGATGGCGATCCTGCTCGCGGTCGGCCTGATCAACCTGGCCGCCGTGACCCGCGTCGTGTTCCCTGGAGGGGAGTCAGCATGAAGCCCCGCCTGGCGATGTACGCGGCGCTGGTCATCGCGGCCGCCGCGATCACGACCGTGATCGGCCATGTCTCGGCCATGCACGCTAAGCCGCCGGTCGCGCACGCCTCGCTGCCGCCGAGCCTCGCCTCTTACCTGGGCGTCTTCGTAGCGGACTCGCCACCGTCGCTCCAGCCGCTGACCGAGTTCGGCAAGGCCGCGGGCCGCCAGCCCAACCTGGTCGGCTACTTCAGCGGCTGGGCCCAGCCCTTCGACGGCTCCTACGCGAGATCGATGAGCCAGCGCGGGATCATCCCGTTCGTCCAGATCGACCCCACGTTCGCCTCGATCTCCGCGATCAGCAGCGGAGCCTACGACGACTACCTGAACGAGTACGCGCAGAGCGTGCGCGCCTTCGGGCACCCAGTCGTGATCGGCTTCGGGCACGAGATGAACGCGCCCTGGTATCCGTGGGGCTACGGCCACATCTCGCCGGCCACGTTCGTCAAGGCGTGGCGGTACATCGTCAACCTGTTCCACGCTCAGGGCGCCGACAACGTGACCTGGCTCTGGACGATCAACGCGGACCGGCCGGGTACCGGCCCGGTGGCGGACTGGTGGCCTGGCCAGCAGTACGTGACCTGGGTCGGGATCGACGGCTACTACTACCGTCCTTCCGACAACTTCATGAGCGTCTTCGGCCGGACCATCAACCAGATCCGTACCTTCACCGGCAAGCCGATCTTGCTGTCAGAAACCGCCGTCGGCCCGCAAGCCGGACAATTCGTTAAGATTGGCGATCTCTTCCGCGGCATGGCCAAATTCAAGACGCTCGGACTCGTCTGGTTCGACAAGACTCAGCACAGCGGGATATTTCATCAAGACTGGCGCATTGAAGACAGTCAAACGGCTGAATACTCATTCAAACTAGGCGTCCGGGACGAACTGGCGCCAGCCAAAACCGCTCGCTGATATGCCGCCGAAATATGTGCTCCCGCCTCCGCCAGGACGGCCGCCCGCGCTCCCCGGCTGGGCGGCCGACGGCCACTCGGCGACAATGCCGGACCTGCGCATCGATCCGTCTGTCTACTCAAGGCCAGTCAAGCCGGACGAACCCGAGACCGGGCCGGCCGAACCGGACCAGGCCAAGCCCCGCCTCGCCGGCCTCCCGCTCACCATCATCGCGACCATCCAGGTCGTGCTCTCGATCCGGCTGATCCGGGGCAACTCCGCGTTCAGCGACGAAGCCCTGTACCTGTGGGCCGGCCGCCTGGAGTGGTCAGGCTGGCTGCATCACACCGTGGTGCCCCCGTTCGCGACTTACTTCTCCGGCGCCCCGGTCATCTATCCTCCGCTCGGCGCGATCGCCAGCGCCGTCGGCGGGCTGACCGGTGCCCGGGTACTCTCCCTGCTCTTCATGCTCGGCAGCACCGTGCTGCTGCACGGCCTGACCAAGCGCATCTTCGACCGCCGCTCCGCGGGCTTCGCCGCCGCGCTGTTCGTCGGGCTCGGCTCGGCCCAGTTCCTCGGCGTCTTCGCCACCTACGACGCGATGGCGGTGTTCCTGCTCGCGCTGGCGACCTGGCTGGGCGTTCGCTCGGCTGGCATCGGCTCGCCCGGCTGGCGGGCCACCGTGCTCCTGCTCGCCGCGCTCGCGCTGGTGACCGCCGACGCCGCGAAGTACGCCACCACGCTGTTCGACCCGGTGGTCCTCATAGTGATCGCCAGCTTCGGTTGGCACGCGCGCGGCCGCCGGGCGGGCCTGTCCGCCGGGTTGCTCACCTTTACCGGCACCGCCGTCGGGCTCGGCGTGGCCCTGGCTCTCGGCGGATCGCCCTACTGGGCCGGCGTCACGTCGACAACCTTGTCCAGGGCAGCGAGCAACTGGCCTGCGTTCGGCGTGCTTTATGCCAGCGCCGGCTGGGTCGGCCCCGTGGTGATCCTGGCCATCTTCGGCGCGGTGGCCACGTCGTATGCCAGCCGGTCAGCGCCCGCCAAGGTGCTCACCTGGACGCTGGTCGCGGCTGGCTTCCTGGCCCCGGCTGAGCAGGCCAGGATCCACGTCTTCACCAGCCTGTTCAAGCACGTCGCGTTCGGCGCCTGGTTCGCCGCGCCGGTCGCCGGCTATGCGCTCACCGCGTTCATCCGCGCGATCCCGGCCGCCAAGGCCGCCAGCGCGCTCCGGGTCGGCGTCGCGGTCGTGACCCTGTCCGGCCTGCTCGGCGTCGTGCTGGTCGCCGACCACTTCGGCAACTGGGCGGACACCAGCCGGGCGCTGCCGCCGCTGACCGAGGTACTGCGGACCCACCCAGGGCAACTTCTCGTCGACGACGGCCCGGTCTTCGACTACTACCTGCAGAACACCGAGCCCTGGCCGAATATCACCTCGATCGCGGTGACCAGCCCCGGGGCGCTTGAGCAGGCGGTCAGGCACCGGCAGTTCTCGGTCATCCTGCTCGCCTACGCGGTCGGCGGCGGCGGCTGCGGCAACGCCGACCCGCTGCTGAAGAGCTCACGCCCGCAGTGCCTGCACTACCAGGACCTGAAGGTGCTCAACGCGATCATCAGCGACGGCGGCTACCGGCTGATCGAGCGGATCCGCTACAAGACGACGTCCTTCGCCAGCGCGTACCTGATCTATGCCCGCCAGGACGCCACTACGCCGGGGCAACGATGAGCACCTCCGAGCTGGCCAGGATCGGCCGGCATCGCTCGCGCGGGCACGTGCTGCCCGACCCGCCCAGCGACGCCGAGAAGTACTCCTACGCCTGGCGCTCGCTGCCGTTCCTGGCGACGGCGCTGTTCATCTCGGCCATCTGCCTGATCGTCACCCAAGCCTGGTTCGAGATCAGGAACGCCCCGATCCTGCCTTACCTCGTGACGATCTTCGCCGCCTACACGGCGATCTACCTCCTCTATCAAGCCGTCAGCCTCCCGGTGAACTTCGCCGGCCGCAGCTTCGACCTGGCCAGGCACAAGGAGTTCGTCGCCGCCTGGCGGCCTGGCAGTTACCCGCAGATCGACATCTTCCTGCCGATCTGCGGCGAGCCGATTGAGCTCCTGCACAACACCTGGATCGGCGTGTTCGAGCTAGTGCAGGCCTACCAGGGCGACGCCTACGTGTTCGTGCTCGACGACGGGCCGAGCGATGAAGCGGCGGAACTGGCCCCGTCGTTCGGGTTCACTTACGTGCGCCGCCCGAACATCCGCGAGCACAAGAAGTCCGGCAACCTCAACCACGCGTTCCGCCGTACCCGCGGCGACCATGTCGTGATCTTCGACGCCGACTTCCGGCCCCGCCCTGACTTCCTCACCGAGACGCTGCCCTACCTGGACGATCCCAGAGTCGGGGTGGTGCAGACTCCTCAGTTCTTCCGGGTCAGCCCGATGCAGACCTGGGTCGAACGAGCGGCGAGCGCGACGCTCGAGGTGTTCTACCGGGCCGTGCAGGTCTCACGCGACCGGTTCGGATCCGCCCTGTGCGTCGGCTCGAACGCGGTCTACCGGCGGGCCGCGCTTGAGCCGAGCGGCGGCTTCACCGAGATCCCGTATGCCGAGGACTCGCACACCGGCCTGGACATGCGCTATCACGGCTATGGCCTGCGCTACGTGCCGGTCGCACTCGCCGCTGGCATCTGCCCTGGGACCCTCGATTCGTTCATGCGCCAGCAGTACCGCTGGTGCTGCGGCGCGACCTCGCTGATCTGGACCAGGCACATGTGGCGGGTCAAGATGCCGCTGCTGTCCCGGCTGCCCTACCTGGCCGGCTGGCTGTGGAACCTCACCACCGGGCTGCGCACGCTGATCATCCCCTTGATCCCGATCACGCTGCTGGCCTTCGTGCCGGGCGAGATCCGGCTGCGCAATGCCCTGCCGCTGCTGCCGGCCGTGATCACCGGCACCGTGCTGTACCCGCTGTGGCACAACGCCCCCTACAGTCCGCGAATCTGGCCGCTGTCGGTTGCCGTCGGCTGGGCCCAGATCCTCGCTATCTGGGATTACTCGCGCGGCAAGGTAATGTCCTGGCAGCCGACCCGAGGGCCGGGCGACGCGACCAGGCGGTTCTGGCTCGGCGTGACGCTGTGGAACGGCACGCTGGCGCTGGCCTGGCTCGGCCTCGCCGCCTGGCGGATCGAGCAGACCGGCTCGCCCCGATTCGCGGTCGTGGCCGCGTTCGGCGTGGTCAACGCGCTGATCGTGGCTCGGTTGGTGTTCCCGGGGAAGAACGCCTGATGAGCGTCCCGCCGCTGGTGCCGCCCCCGCCGCCAGCCGAGCTTCCGCCCCGGCCCGGCCGCCACTCCAAGGGCACCTTCGCCAGGAACGTGTCGAGCCGGCTGAGCCGGGCGGCGAATCGCCTGTCGCGGATCTCGCACGGCCGGGCGCTCACTATCGGCGCGAGCCTGGTCACGGTGGTCGTCGTCGCCGCGGTCACCGCCGGCGTCGCCCAGGTCGCGACCCCGATCGGCCTGTCCCAGCTTGAGCCGACCACCGAGACCACCGCGATCGGCACCTACAGCCACCATCCGGTGGTGATCAGCCTGCCCGCCCAGCCCGCGTCCTACCTGGGCCTGTACGCCAGGGGCGTGCCCGACAGCTTCGGCCCGATCGAGAACGTCACCCGCCAGACCGGGGTCAAGCCAAATATCACGCTGTACTACAGCGGCTGGTACGAGCGGTTCCAGGCCCCGTTCGCGGCGCTGGCGCAGGCCAGCGGTGCGGTGCCGTTCATCCAGCTTGACCCGAACGGGGTCAGCCTGGCCGCGATCGTCGCCGGCGTCTTCGACAGCTACCTGGAGAAGTTCGCCACCGACGTAGCCGCCTTCGGGGCCAGGACCGGGCACGGCGTGATCATCAGCTTCGGCCACGAGATGAACGGCTACTGGTACCACTGGGGCTACAAGCACGCGTCGCCCGCGGTCTTCGTCGCCGCCTGGCGGCACGTCGTCAACCTGTTCAGGGGCCAGGGCGCGGACGATGTCACCTGGCTCTGGACGACGAACATCATCGACATCAAGGGTGGCATCCCCGACCCGGCTCCGTGGTGGCCGGGACGAGCGTATGTGACCTGGATCGGGATAGACGGCTACTACTATCGGCCGACGTGGACATTCGCCTCCCTGTTCGGCCCGACGATCAAGGCCGTCAGGGCCCTGTCCAAGACGCCGGTGCCGATCCTCATCGCCGAGACCGGCGCCGCCCAGGTCGCCGGCCAGCCAGCCAAGATCGCCGACCTTACCGGCGGCGTGCGCGCCTACGGCCTGCTCGGCTTCGTCTGGTTCGACGCCAACGGTGTCAAGGACTGGCGCCTGCACGGAGCGGCCGCCCTGGCGGCGTTCCGCGAGGCCGGCCGCCAGTACGGCCGGCTGGGGTCATGAGCATGACCGGCCAGGAGACGGAGCCGCGCGGGCATGAATAGCCGTGAGCTAGTCAACCGCCCGTCCGCCGACGGACGGCGCCCAGCCGGCCGCCGACGCCGAACCCGCGGCACCAGAGGCCGAACCCGAGCCAGGGGCCGGTCCCGGCTGTTCCGCGGCCTGGCCGCCGCGCTGATCGCCGCGGTCGCGGTCGCCGTCGCGCTGACCGCGTTCTTCGCGCTCAACTCCCCCGCCCGCAGGCACCCGGTGACCTGGGGCCCGCACCACCCGATCGTCATCGGCCTGCCCGCCAGGCCCACCTCTTATATAGGCGCCTACGCGCGCGGGGTGCCGGAGAGCTACGCTCCGCTGACCAGCTTCGCCGCCAGCAACGGGGTCCAGCCCAACATCGCGCTGTACTACAGCGGCTGGGGCGAGTCGTTCAGGACCGCCTTCGCCGCAAAAGCAGCAGACCACCACGCGGTCACCATGGTCCAGATCGAGCCGGGCACCACCAGCCTGCGGTCGATCGCGGCCGGCTTCCAGGACAAGTACCTGCGCTCCTACGCCAAGGCAGTCGGCGACTTCGGCGCCAAGTCCGGCCAGGCCGTGATCATCGGCTTCGGCCACGAACCCAACGGCTACTGGTACCCCTGGGGCTACCGGCACGTCTCCCCGCGACTGTGGATCGCCGCCTACCGGCACGTCGTGACCGTGTTCCGCCAGCAAGGCGCCGACGATGTCACCTGGCTGTGGACGGTGAACGTCATGGACGCCGCGCAGCACATCGTCTCGCCGGTCAACTGGTGGCCAGGCACCAGATACGTCGACTGGGTCGGTCTTGACGGCTACTACTACACCCCGTCCCAGCGATTCGCGTCGCTGTTCGGGCCGACGGTCAAGGCGATCCGAGGCCTGACCAGGGATCCGATCCTGATCTCGGAAACCGGCGCCAAACCCAAAGCCGGCAAGCCAGGAAAGATCGCCGACGAGTTCGCCGGCGTCCGCTCCTACGGCCTGCTCGGCCTGGTCTGGTTCAACGTCCGCTCCTGGCGCCTGGACACCCAAGCCTGCTCCACCGCCTTCGCCGCCGCCGCCAAAACCTTCGGCCAGCTAGCCAACTAGCTGACTAGCAAAGGCGCCGGGTCGGATTCGCCGGCCCGGGGTCGCGCGCAACAGCACCAGAGCGGCACCGAGGCGGAAGCTTCCCGGGACGCAACAACACCAGAAGGACACCGAGGCTGTTCTCAGCATCGCCCCCGCGCAGGAACCAACCGCCAGCACCAAACTGACCGCCAGACATCACCAACCGCCAGCACCTCACCGACCGCCAGACAGCACCGAGGCCGGCACCACGCTCACCGCCAGACACCGCCGACCGCCAGCACCACACCCGCCGCAAGCACCACACTCACCGCCAGCACCGAAGCCACCGCCAGACATCGCCGACCGCCAGCACCACATCGACCGCCAGACAGCACCGACGGTCGGCACCACACCCACCGTCAGCACCACACCCGCCGCAAGACAGCACCGAGGGCGGCACCACACCCACCGCCAGCACCACACTCACCGTGAGTACGACACTGACCGCCGGCACCTCACCGACCGCTCGTCGGGCGGACGGCTCGCAGGCGACGCCGGGGCACGGCATGCGTTCGAGCGAGCCAGCGCGCCCTTCCCCGGCCGCGTGACTCCTGCTGCTGGTGAGGCAGACGATGTTTCTGGGGTTGCGCCAACGGCTGCGCAACCGGATGAATGCGCATATTCATACCTCGGAAACCGGATGAAAGCGCATATTCATCTGTTTTGGAAGATGATCTTTGGGCGCCAGCTTGTGATTGCTGGTTCTGATGGTGGTTTTGGGACCCATGTGGTTGTGCAGCGCCGGGCTCGGCTGGCGACTGCGCGGGCGGGGCGTTGACATTCGGGGTGAGCTGCGGCTACTTTCATATTTAGATACCTTGAGATATCTTGAGGAAGGTAAGAAATGGTTAAAATTACGGTAGAGGTACCTGAGTCATTGATTGGGGATATCTACATGGCTGTCGGCCGGGTGCTCCAGGATGGCCAGGATGAGCTGGATGAGGCCGCCGAGGACCGGAGGGATGAGGACGATGAGCACGCAGACGAGAACTGACCTGGTTCAGCTCACGTTCGAGGTGCCGGACCGGCTTGTTGGCGAGGTTTACTTCGCGATCGGCCTGGCCTTGAAGCGAGCGCAGCAGGAGAGCGCTACGACGGACAGCGAGCCTGAGCTGCACGATTGGGGAACCGAGTCGTTCGACGGCGAACAGGTCGACATGGCGTGGCGGAAATTCAGTCCACGGGCCCAGGCCGTGTTCTCGCTGCTGATGGAGAACCCTGGCGTGGCGATGACGGCTGACGAGATCGCCGTGAAGATCGGCCTGGCCAATGGCCGGCATGCTCTGGCCGGAGTGGTCGCCTGGCCTAGCCGGCAGTGCGCCGAGATGGGCCTGGTGGCGCCGTTCAGGTTCGACGCTCCCACGGCGTCGGGCGAGACCGGAAGTTACTGGATGGATCCGGAGACCGCGCGGCTGTTCATCGGGGCGCGCGACCGGGCTCTGGCCAGCCAGGCCGACCTTCAGCAGCAGTCCTGACCAGTCCAGCCACGGAGAAATCAAACACCGAAAATCAGTTGCGGCCGCTCGGCTCATCTGGTTACCTGCCTGCGGCACTAGCCGACTACAGCGCCATCCGAAGGGGGGACGCCCCCCTTCACCCCCGCCCAACCTTAGGGAGACCGAGCATGCGAGCAGCGTTCATGTCCACTTCGCTCAGGATTAGCTACAGCAAGGACATGACGCTTCGTGCAAACACTCAACTTGGGGATTCTGGCGCATGTTGACGCCGGCAAGACCAGCCTGACCGAGCGACTGCTCTTCGCCGCCGGAGTGATTGACGCGCTCGGCAGCGTCGACGCGGGCAGCACCCAGACCGATTCGCTGGCGCTTGAGCGGCAGCGCGGGATCACGATCAAGTCGGCGGTGATGTCGTTCGTCATCGGCGATCTCGCGGTCAACCTGATCGACACGCCCGGGCACCCGGACTTCATCGCCGAGGTCGAGCGGGTGCTCAGCGTGCTCGACGGCGTGGTCCTGGTGATCTCGGCCGTCGAGGGCGTCCAGCCGCAAACCCGGATCCTGATGCGGGCGCTGCGGCGGCTCAAGGTGCCGGTGCTGATCTTCGTGAACAAGATCGACCGGGGCGGTGCCAGCTACGCCGAGGTGCTCGCCAGCATCGCCGAACGGCTGACCCCGGCGATCCTGGCGATGGGAACGGTGACCGGCCTGGGCGGGAAGACCGCCGGGTTCCGGCCGTACGCCGGCGCCGACGATGAGTTCCTCGCGGCCCTGGCCGACCGGCTGACCAGCCACGATGATGAGTTGCTGGCCGACTATGTCCGCGATGAGTCCGCGGTTCCTTTCCGGCGGCTGCGGCGGGCGCTAGCCCGGCAGACCAAGGGCGGGCTGGTGTATCCGGTGTTCTTCGGCTCGGCGATCACCGGAGCCGGAGTCGACTCGCTGACGGCGGGAATCCGTGAATTGCTGCCGGCCGGGCCGGGCGGCGACCAGCTAGGTCCAGTCTCCGGCAAAATTTTCAAAATAGAGCGAGGACAAAGCGGCGAGAAGATCGCCTATCTGCGACTGTTCTCCGGCACGCTCGCGGTCAGGGACCGGCTCGCCGACTATGACGATGCCAAGGTCACCGCGATGAGCGTGTTCGACGGCGGCGCGGCGGCACCCGGCGAGTCGATGGCGGCCGGGCAGATCGGCAAGTTGTGGGGGCTCGGCGGCGCGCGGGTGGGCGATTCGGTCGGGGTGCGGCGGCCTGGCCAGTCGGCTGGGTACTTCGGGCCGCCGACGCTGGAGACGGTGATCGTGCCGGCCGAGCGGGCCGGGAAGCCGCGACCCGGTGGGCAGACACCGGCAGCGCGGTCTGCGGGCGGCAGTCCGCGAACTGCACTGCACGCCGCGCTGACTCAGCTCGCCGAGCAAGATCCGCTGATCAACCTGCGCCAGGACGACGGGCAGGGCGAGCTGTTGCTGTCGCTCTACGGCGAGGTGCAAAAGGAGGTCATCGCGGCGATGCTGGCCGACGAGTTCGGCCTGGCGGTCAGCTTCCGCGACACGGTGACGATCTGCATCGAGCGCCCAGCCGGCACTGGCGCCGCGCTCGAGGTGATCAAGGGCGACGGCAACCCGTTCCTTGCCTCGATCGGGCTGCGGGTGGACGCGGCTCCGGTTGGCTCGGGCGTGCGGTTCGGCCTGGAGATCGAGCTGGGGGCGCTGCCGCAAGCGTTCCTGCGGGCGATCGAGGAGACCGTGCCGCTGACGCTGCGGCAGGGACTGCACGGCTGGGAGGTGCAGGATTGCCAGGTGACGCTGACGCACTCGGGTTACTGTCCGAGGCAGAGTCACATGCACGGCACGTTCGACAAGTCCATGTCGAGCACCGCCGGTGACTTCAGGAACCTGACGCCGCTGGTGCTGATGACCGCGCTGAAGCAGGCCAGTACCGTGGTGTGCGAGCCGCTGCACCAGTTCGAGCTGGAAATCCCAGCCGACTGCCTCGGGCCGGTGCTGCCGGTGCTCGGGCGGCTCGGCGCGGTGCCTGGAACGCCGGTTCCGCACGGGTCGGCCTACCTGATCGACGGCGAGGTCCCGGCCGCGCGGGTGCACCTGCTGCGTCAGCAACTGCCCGGGCTGAGCCGGGGCGAGGGCGTGCTGGACAGCTCGTTTGAGCGGTACGAGCCGGTGCGGGGGCCGTTCCCGATCAGGGCACGCAGCGATAACAACCCGCTGGACCGCAAGGAGTATCTGCTTCGGGTGCAGCGCGGGATTGCCGGGTTGCCGGCCGCGCCGGTCGGCTGACCTGGGCCGGGCCGCGACCGCGCTCTCTGCCCGAGCGAGCCGGGCCAGCGTCACCGGATCAAGTCGGTGACCGAGGTAGATCAGCCGTCGGACAGGCGGAACGAGCCGCCCAGCATGAACCCGCGCAGCCGCACCATCGGCACCCGCGGATCGTCGTTGTCGCGGCTGGCGATCGCCTGCCGGCTTCCGAGCACCAGCACCTGCTCCTCGATCCGCCACGCCCTAGGCACGATGATCGTGGCCGATCCGAACAGTGCCCGCACGGACACAGTGACCTGGTCCTGGCTCAGTACGACCGTGCGCAGGTCAAGGTCGATCCGCCCGAACAGCGCCGACAGGGTGCAGAACCGCCCGATCCTGAACCGCCCGGCCCGCTGCACGGTCCCGCCGATGGCAATGATCTTGTACGGGTCGACCGCCCGGTACAGCGCGCTCCGCTTGACCGGCAGCGAGGGCAGGTCGGCGACGACCGCGGCGACCTGGGCGGCGGTCTGCGCCCGGTACATCGCGTCGAGCCGCGCACTGTGCTCGTCCAGCGACAGCCGACCGGAGCCGACCGCTTCGGCCAGCGCCTCAGCCGCCGCGTCCCGGTCAGAATCCGATGCCCGCACCATGCCACCCGATGGGTCCGTCATGAGAAACCCCCAACCCCTTTTTAAGAAGAAAGATTTGCGCCGCTCCAGGCCAAGCACCCAGAGCCAATTGCCGCCGGGGCCAGTCCCGAAGCCCGGCCGGTCAGCCCGCCAGCAACGCCGCCAGCTGACTCGCCCAGTTCTCGCCGTGCTCGATCGACCCGAGCAGAAGCTCGCTCAGCAGCTCAGGCTCGCCAACCCGTCGCGGCGGCGCGGTCAATCCGCCGTTAGCCGGCGTCGGCGCCGTGAACCCGGAGTCGACCAGCGCCCGGTTGATCACCGCGACCCAGCCATCACCCTGCGCCCGGAACACCAGCGTCGTCGGCTCCTGCGCATTGAGCACCTCGAACACCACCCGGCCAGGTGCGCTGACCAGGATGAAGCTGAGCACCGTGGGATCCTCGCCGGTCGCCGTCAGCGCCGACAGGTCCTCGGTCACCGGGATCAGCGTGTTATGAGTCAGATTCGGCCGCGGCGTCATCGACCGCTGCTGGCTCGAGTTGTTCATCCCGGCGCCGAGCGCCCGGTAGGCCCAGTAGTCGCCGTAGCCGCCGTACTCATCCCGGTAGCCATAGGGACCGCCGTAACCGCCGCCCCCACCGAAACCAGCACCGCCAAAACCAGAACTGCCGCCCAACCCGAACCCGCCGAGCCCGAACCCGCCCGCTCCGAACCCGCCCGGCCCGAACCCGCCAAGGAGGCCGCCTCCGCCGCCGAATCCGCCGGCGCCGAACCCTCCCCCTCCAAAACCAGCACCGCCGAATCCGCCTGGACCGAAGGCCCCTGGTCCGCCGGCCATCGCCCCAGCCGCCATCGCCCCGCCAAAACCCGGCCGGAACGACCCGCCCGGGCTCTCGTGCCCGCCGATGTTCGGCGTGTGCGCGGAGTCCTGCCACTTGGTCAGCCCGACCGCTTCCTTGCGGATCGAGGCAACCTGCCTGAACCCGATCGCGACCGAACCCCGGCCCGACAGCTCGCCCACCGCCTCCCGCCGGCTGGCCAGCGTCGTGAGCTGCAGCAGCGTGGCCGGCAACTCCTGGTGAATCCCGGCCAGCGATGCGGCCGGGACTGCGACCCCGTCCCTGAGCAACCCGGCCGCCTGCCGCAGCGCCATCGGATCAAGCCCGGGCAGCAGCGCCGACAAGAACGACGACGTCCGCCCCCGCGCGGCCGAAATCCGCTCGGTCAGCGCGCGCTCGAACTCCCCGGTCCTGTTGCCCAGCCTGGTCAGCGTCGTCGCGTCGCTACCGGTCGCCTCGACGGTCACCACGTAGTCGGCGACCTGCACCGATTTGACGAACGAGAAGCTGATCCGCTGCGGGCTGCCCGGGCCGATAATCAGCAGCGCGTCATCGTAGATCCGGATCTCGACCTGCTCGCCCCCGGCCACGCCACTGAAGATGTCCGCCTTGCCCACCGCGGACGCGGTCGTGGCCGCCGAGTCGGCGTACGCGTCGCGCAGCTCAGCTAGCACCTGGGTCCGCATCGCGCCCATCCTGGACAGCTCAACCACAGTGCCCTGAGCCAGGCCGATCAGCAGCGTGAACTGCTCGCCCTCGGCCACCGACGCGATCTGGCTGAACGGCACCCGCAGCGCGTCACCCATTGAGGGAGTCAGCACGAAGGTGCCGTCAGAAATCTCGACCTCGGCCTTGCCGTCCTCGCTCGCCTCTCCGGCCGCAGTGAGCAGCCGGTAGTACGCGGTCGTCACCGCATCAGGCCGGGGTGCCGCACTCGCCGCAGAACTTGGCTCCGGTGAGCTGGCTGCCGCAGTTGCCGCAGAACTTCCTGTTCGTCTCGGCCGCGGCCTGAGGGGTGCCGCAGCTATTGCAGAACTTGCCCCCGCCGGTTTCCTGACCGCAGTGCGCGCACAGCCCGGTCTGCTCGTCCCGGTAGTTGATGTTGTTGGTCCAGTTCTGTTCACCGATCTTCGTATGCAGCTGGTCGATCTGCGCCGCCGCCTGCATGCCCGCGATCTCCTGGTCGAGCTTCGGCGCGCAGGTCGTGCACAGGCCGCGCTGGTCGTTCCAGCAGATCTGGCCGCACACCCACTGGCCGCACCGATGGCACTGCTTGAAGTACGGCTTCATCTCATCGACGGCCTTGCCCAGCGCCTTGTCCCGGCCGGTGCCACGATTGCCGTCGGTCAGCCACTGGGCGTCCCAACCCAGCTCTGACGCCTTGCCGCCGATAGACCCGCCGAGCAGGTCGCCGCCCATCCGCAGCATCTGACCACCGAAGCCGCTGAGCGACTTCTGGAACGGAGAGGTATAGCCGTTTCCGCACCGCTGGCAAAAGAACTCGAACTGATAGCCCTCGCGGGTGCTGTGATCTTGATAGTTGTCGGTGAAGAAGACCATTCCAGCCATGTGGTTCCCCTAGTTCCAGGCTCCGGACCGGGCAGCCCGGCAGAGGCACGTTATCAGGACGGATCGAGGCGCACCATACTACTGAGATCGAATCGAACGCAGTGGGACACAAGCGAATAATGTGCCGAAGTGCGAGTCCCTGACCCGCCTGCCCGCGTGGGCCTAACATGCGCCCAGGAGGACCCCGATGAGCAGCAACGACCTGGAAATCACCGAGCCTGGCGAGCCAGTGCTAGCGGAGGTTTCACCGGGGATTTATGCCTATATTCAGCCCGACGGCACCTGGTGGATTAACAACACCGGCTTCCTGGCCTGGCCGCGCGGCGTGATCAGCATCGACACCTGCTCGACCGAGCGCCGGACCCGGGCCTATCTGCGAGCGATCACCGGCGTCTCCCGGGCCCCGATCCGCGCGGTCGTCAACACCCACCACCACGGCGATCACACCTTCGGGAACTGCCTGCTCCCGGCGGCCGCGATTATCGGGCACGAACGAACCCGAGCCGAGGCAGTGGCGTTCGGGCCGCCGGGAAACCTGCCGTTCTGGGATGGACCCGACTGGGGAGATCTGTATCTCGACCCGCCGTTCGTGACCTTCACAGAAGGGCTGACGTTGCATGCTGGCGAGATCCGGGCCGAGGTCAGGTACGTCGGGATGCCCGCGCATACGACCAACGACTCGATCATCTGGATCCCGGACCGCTCAGTGCTGTTCTGCGGGGACCTGATCTTCAACGGAGGTACCCCCTTCTTGCTGATGGGCTCGGTCTCCGGGGCTGTCGAGGTGCTGGAGTCAGTCATCGCGCCGCTCGAAGCCGAGATCATCGTTCCTGGCCATGGCCCCGTGTTCGGAGATAGTGCTCCGGTCGAGGCCACTTTGGACTATCTGAGATTCGTTATGGAGTTGGCCGCTGAGGGCCACCGTGACGGCCTGCCCCCGTTGGAGGCCGCCCGCAGGGCCGATCTTGGCCGGTTTGCCAGCTGGCCGGATGCTGAGCGCCTGGTCGGCAACCTGCACCGGGCCTACGCCGAACTTTCCGGCGCTCCCCTCGGCACCGCCATCGACACCGCCGGTGCGCTGACCGACATGGTCGCCTTTAACGGCGGTGCTCCGCTGACCTGCCTGGCCTAGCCGCTCGCCCCCTGGGGCGGGCGCATGGCGGCTAAACCAGGTCAGGCGGCAGAACGGTAGACAGTAGGCCTGATAGTCCGGCCGGTTGCCGCGGCGATCCTAGGCGTGTCCAGCGAGTCCTCGCGCAGTGGCTCGACCGCTGCCAGCGCCTGCCTGACCGGCCGGGCGTAGCTGGCGCTCTTCGGCAGTGGCAAGCTTCGTGCCTCCGAGCTGAAGTCGACCACGCGCCTGGCGAGAAGCTGCATCGGGCTCCTGGCTGGTCCGCCAAGGCTGAACGCTGCGTCTTCGCGCCGGCTCGCGAGGCTCACGAGCACGATTCCGACGATCGGCAGGCTTGTGGCTACCCCCGCCATGATTATCATCATCAACATTTCCCCCACCTCCCAGTGGCTTTCTTTTTCCCTTGCAAAATCAAAGGTATGTAAGGGGAGTTCTCGCCACCATGAAGGAAGACCACATAATGACCCACAGCTTTGACACAGGAACCGCAAGTTGCAGTGCAGGTGTCAGCCAGCCAAGCGACAGGCGCTAGCCGCAGGGGAGGACGGCATCAGGGGGGAGCCCGGTACAGGTCAGGCTGGCACCCGTCAGATCGAGCCGGCCGGTGATGCGCGCGGACTAGCTGTTCAAAGCAGCGACTTTGCCACCAGTTCGAGCTGGTCCATGCCCTCCTGCATGCCGCCTTCCATGCCGGAGTTGATATGCGCGTCCCGGTGATCCTTGGTCGAGTGCTGCACGAGCAGCGTCAGTGTCGTCCGGCCGTCCTGCTCGGCCAGCGTTAGCGTATCGAGCGCCTGCGCATCGGGCATGCCCTCGAACACGTCGGTGGCGACGAGCCGTTCGTTGGCGACAATTTCCTGGTAGTCGCCGTGGAACGCGACCTCGAACCCGCCGTGCGCGACCATCACGTACCGCCACCGGCCGCCGACCCGCAGATCCACCTCGGCCTTCGTGACGTGGCCGCGCTCGCCGGCCCACCACCGCTTGATCAGTTCGGGCGTAGTCCAGGCCCGGTAGACCAGATGCTTCGGAGCGTCGAATTCCCTGGTGATGAGAATCTGAGTATCCGTCGGCAAGGTCACTTTCGCTGTGCCACTACTAGTCACTGCCATCTCCGTTCCCCTCGGATTCCTTGAGCTCGGCCAGCACCGCATCGAGCTGGCCAAACCGCTCTTCCCAGGCCTGCTCGTACTTCTTCACCCAGTCATGGATGGGCTTCAGCGGGATCCCGTTCAGCCGGTACAACCGCTGCCGTCCCACATCTCTTACCTCCACCAGCCCGACCTGCCTGAGCACCCTCAGATGCTTCGACACCAGCGGCTGAGCCAGATCGAGCATCGCGACCAGGTCGTTCACCGGCCGCTCCCCCGCCGCCAGCAGATCCAGGATCTGCCTGCGCCGCGGCTCGGCAACCGCGTTGAACGCGTCTGTAGTCGTCGCTGCCCTGGCCATGCTCTGATCATATTCCCATATGGGTATGTGTCAAGCGAGGCAGCATTCGCACCCGGGGCCGGGACCGGCACAATAGAGGGATGAACGCTGAGGCCATTGCTTCGCTGACGACCGCGGCCGGCACGCTCGTCCTGGCCATTTCCACCTTCGGCGCGACGAAGTCGGCCAACCGAGCGTCCAGGATCGCCGAGCGGTCCCTGCTCGCCGCGCTGCGGCCGGTGCTGATGAACGCCCAGCTCGGCGACCCAAGGCAGAAGGTCGGCTTCTCCGACCAGCACTGGATCCACTTCGAAGGTCCAGGCGCGGTGTTCGAGCAGGGCGATGACGCCATCTACCTCGCGTTCGGACTGCGCAACTTCGGCTCTGGGATCGGCATCCTGCAGGCCTGGCATCCGATCCCCGAGCGAGTACTCGGCGGGATCCCGCACGGCCCGCTCGAGCATTTCCGCCCGCAGAGCCGATCGCTCTACATCCCGTCCGGCGGTCTCGGCTTCTGGCAGGGAGCGCTGCGCGACCCGTCAGAACCGGTCTACTCCAGGTTCGCCGAAGCGATCAAGAACCGCACAGCGGTCACCGTCGAGTTGCTGTACTCCGACATGAACGGCGGCCAGCTCACCGTCACCCGCCTGTCGATTCTGCCGGCCCAGCAAGAGCTCTGGTTCGCCGCCGTAGGCCAGCACTGGCCCGTCGACGACCACTTCAACGGCAACTCAGCTCGCTTCCGCCCCGGCCAGCGCCACCCGGCCACCCCAGCCCCGCCGGGCCAGCACAACCACGACTACGACCCCGGCGCGACGATGGTCGACGAAAACGTCCCTAGTTGACCGCACCGCTCGGCTGCGTATCGCTCTCGGTTAGATCGGCACCGAAGGAAGCAGGCACTGGCCGCCGCACCGCGCGATCACCTGCTCAACACGATTCGCCAGAGCAGTCGCCTACGGCAGTTGCGCGCTACCGGCCGACCTTACGAGGTTCTGCTGCTGCTTGGGCTAGCTAGCGGGCGCGGCCGGTGGCTCGGGTTACGACAATTCGGACAACGACTCGGACTGCGCCTGGTTTGTCTTCGCCTGGGTCCTTGCCGTCGTACTTCCATGAGAGCTCGGTGTCGACGCGGCGGCCGATGTCAGGGGTCATGGAGACGAGCCCGCGCAACTCGACGTAATTCTCCGGGTCGGCCGAGTCGATGACGGTGACGCTGACCCTCGGGTCGCGCACCATGTTGCCGTGCTTCAGCCGACCTTCGACGGTCGACATCAGCAGGTCATCGCCGTCGCGTCCAACCCACATCGCCGAGGTCTGCGGGCTGCCATCGGAGTTGACGGTTGCCAGCACCGCATAGTTGGGCCCGTCAAGCAATCGGCGCGTCTCCGCGCTAAGCAAGATCCCCATGCCGGCACCGTAACTCACCCTCGTCGGTGCCGCTTTAACGCCCGCCCACTAACGACGAGGCGCCAGGGCGGGACAGATTAGGCTAGCGAGCATGCCTGTACATGAAGCCGGGGCTTTGCATGCGTCGGGTTACGGCGATGTCGCGATCGTGCCTGGGTGGCTGCGGCCGCCAGCCGATGTCAGTGAACTGCTGCCGCAACTGTGGGCGCGGACGGTGCGGCGCAATGACGACGGCGCGCTTGAAGTCGGCGGGGTCGACGTGCGCGAACTCGCGGCCGAGCATGGCACGCCGGCTTACGTGCTGGACGAGACCGACTTCCGGACTCGGGCGGTGGAGTTCAGGGATGCGTTCCGGGACGCGTTCGCCGGGCTGTGCGATGGCGCGGACGTGTATTACGCGGGCAAGGCGTTCTTGTGCACCGAGGTCGCGCGGTGGATCGCGGCCGATGGACTGAACCTGGATGTTTGCTCGGGCGGGGAACTCGCGGTCGCATTGCGGGCCGGCGTTCCGCCCGAGCGGATCGGGATGCACGGCAACAACAAGTCAGATGCCGAACTCGACCGGGCGCTGGACGCCGGTCTTGGCCGGATCATCGTGGACTCGACGGTCGAGATCGACCGGATCGCGGACGCGGCCCGCCGGCGGGGAGTGCGGGCGCCAGTGCTGCTCAGGGTGACGGTCGGCGTCGAGGCACACACCCACGAATACATCGCGACCGCGCACGAGGACCAGAAGTTCGGCATCTCGCTCGCTTCTGGTGCCGCGATGGACGCGGCGCTGCGGATCCTCCACCGGCCGGAGCTTGAGCTGCGCGGCCTGCACAGCCACATCGGCTCGCAGATCTTTGACACCGGCGGTTTCGAGGTCGCCGCGCACCGACTGCTCGGCCTGCACGCCCGGCTGGTACGCGAACACGGCGTGGTGCTGCCCGAAGTCGATCTCGGCGGTGGCTTCGGGATCGCCTACACCAGCCAGCACGACCCGCTGGCGGCCAAGGCGCTGGCCGATTCGATGGCCGAGATCGTGGCGCGAGAGTGCCAGTTCCTCGGTGTGGACGTGCCGAAGGTTTCGGTGGAGCCTGGCCGGGCAATCGCCGGGCCGACGACGTTCACGCTGTACCGGGTCGGCACGATCAAGGACGTGGCGCTCGAACACGGCACCGCCCGGCGCTACGTCGCGGTCGACGGCGGGATGAGCGACAACATCCGCACCGCCCTGTACGACGCGGACTACTCAGCCGCGCTGGCCTCGCGCCGGTCGGCGGCTAGCCCGGTGCTGACCCGGGTGGTCGGCAAGCATTGCGAGGCCGGCGACATCGTGGTCAAGGACGAGTACCTGCCGTCCGACACCGAACCGGGCGACTTGCTCGCCGTTCCCGGCACCGGCGCCTATTGCCGGTCTATGGCGAGCACGTACAACCATGTCCCGAGGCCGCCGGTGATCGCGGTTGCCGGCGGGGTGGCCCGGCCGTTGCTGCGCCGGGAAACCGAGGACGACCTGCTCGCACTGGACGTCGGCTAGCCGAGCAGGGCTTCTCCGACGTAGCCGCCCTTCGCGGCGCCGGGCGGGCACGCGAATACCGAACTGCCGATGTGGGTGACGTACAGGTTCAGCGCGTCCTTGCCTGCCAGCTTGTGCTGGACCGGGATGAACTGCTTGCGCGGGTCGCTCTGGTAGCACAGGAACATCAGCCCGACCGCCGTGTCACCGCTGGAGTCGATGCCGTCGGTGTAGGAGTAGCCGCGCCGCAGGATTTCCTGGCCGCCGTTGCTGGCCGGCCTTGACAGCTCGATGTGCGAGGACGGGGGGATCGTGGCCAGCAGCGAGCCGGTGACCTTCTCCCGGCCGATTGTCTGTTCCTGGCCTTCGAGGCCGGTGTCGTCCCACAGCGCGAGCGCGATCTGAATCCGCCGGGCCACGAGGTATGACCCGCCTCGCATCCACGCCGGTGATGCTGGCTCACTGGCCCACACAAAATTTTTCATCGAAAAAGTGTCTTCGACTTTGATGTTGGACGTGCCGTCCTGGAATCCCATCAGGTTACGGGGCAGGCTCTGATGGCGGCTATTTCCAGTTCGCCCGAATCCGGCTAGAACCCAGCGGGCCGAGGCAATGGTTTCGGCCATCCTGATCAGATTGTGGATGGCGTGGAATGCCACCTGCGGGTCATTCGCGCAAACCTGAATGCCAAGGTCGCCGCCGCCGATCGCCGGCTGGAGCGCGTCGCCCGCGAACGCGGGCAGGTCGACCAGTGGGCCTGGGCGGTGCTTGGCCAGCCCGAACCGGTCCTTGCCATTGCTGGTGAACAGCGTCGGGCCGAACCCGAAGGTCACGGTGAGCTGGGCGGGGCTGAGTCCGAGCCCCTCGCCGGTGTCGACCGGAGGGCGGGTGCCGGTATTGACGGCGCCTATGGTTTTGCCAGTCGACATCGCGTCGGCGGCGTTCGTCCAGTCCTTCAGCAGCTTTTGCAGCTCCGCAGCCGAATCAGTCTGGACATCGAATGCGGCGAATTGGAGGTAATTCTGCGCGGGAGTGGCGATTCCCGCTTGATGGGTGCCGTAGAACGGCACTACCGCCGAATCCGCGACTACACTTGCGGCTGCGGCCAGGCCGCCGGAGTCAGCGAGTACCGCACCAGTGCCAATCGCGCCAGCGCTTACACCGGCCAGGCCGGTTTTCAGGAAGCCACGTCGTGTCGACTGCATCGGGCCAGTATGACATTGCCTGATCGGTCATATAGACGCTCGCTGGGCCCAAATTCGGTTCAGCGTTGAAAGACCGGCAAGGGGAGGCGGGACCATGGCCAGCCAGGGGCTATTCCGATTGCTCAGCGTAGCGACCATCGGGTTCACCGCCGTCGCGCTGGCCGCTCAGGCGACGGCCGTGGCGGCGACGCCAGCTGGCGGGACGTTGGTGGCGTGGGGGCACGGGAACAGCGGTCAGCTCGGCACCGGCACGACCGACAGTACCGACGCGCCAGTCACCGTTCAGCTGCCGGCTGGGGTCACGATCACCAAGGTCGCGGCCGGGGGGCGGCACACGCTCGCCGTGACTTCGACCGGCCAGGTGCTGTCCTGGGGCTACAACTTCCACGGCCAGCTCGGCGATGGCAACAACGCGATCAAGCTGCTCCCAGTCACCGTGCCGCTGCCGGCGGGCACGGTGGTCACCACGGTCGCGGCCGGTGACATCGACAGCCTGGCCATCACCTCGACCGGGCTGCTCTATTCCTGGGGAGACAATCATTACGGCCAGCTTGGCGACGCGAGCACGCAGCCGAGCAACGTGCCGGTCCTGGTCAAGTTCGGTAAGGGCAACAAGATCGTGGCGGCCGGGACCAGCTACAACTACAGCATGGCGCTGACCTCAGGCGGTCAGGTCTACCCCTGGGGATACGACGGCTCCGGTCAGCTCGGCGTCGGGGACTACACCGCGAGCGAGATCCCGAGGCCGGTCAAGCTTCCGCACGGCACCAAGGTCGCGAAGATCGCGAACGGCGGCTACGACGGGCTCGCGCTGACAGTTGGCGGCAAGCTGTGGGCCTGGGGCGATGACGCGTTCGGCCAGCTCGGCGACGGCGCCTATAAGACCAGCCTGCTGCCGGTGCGGGTGAAGGTGCCGGCCGGAGTCAAGATCGTGTCGATCGGCGCGGGCAGCGAGCACGGCATCGCGCTGACCTCGACCGGATCGGTGCTGACGTGGGGCCGGGGCAGCTGGGGCCAGCTCGGCAACGGCGGCAAGGCCAACCGGGACGTGCCGGTCCAGGTCCGGCTGCCCGCCGGTGACAAGATCACCGCAGTGAGCGCGGGCGGCGGGTTCAGCCTGGCGCTGACCTCGACCGGCAAGGTGCTCGCCTGGGGCCACAACACCTACGGTCAGCTCGGCGACAAGTCGATGGCCGATGCCACGCTGCCGAAGGAAGTGCGGCTGCCGGCCGGCCTGGTCGCGGTCGGGCTGGCGGCCGGACCGACGACCAGGCACAGTTTCGCTATCGTCGACCAGGCGACAGGCTGACGAGCTTGCCGCTGGGCTGGGTCAGGACCAGAGGGTCGATCGAGCGGTTAGGACGTCGCCGGCCGTGGCGACGAAGCCGTCCAGGTGGGCCTGGGTCAGCGCGAGGCTCAGCGCCATGTAGCCGCGGGCGGCGAGGTAGTAGCCGCGGTCGAGCAGGTCGAGGAAGAGCAGCTCGAGCAGGCGCGGGTCGGCGTCGCCGAGGTCGGCGGTGCTGCGGATCGGCCTGGTCGTGGCGTGTATGGCCAGGATGCTGCCGACCCCGGTCGCCTGGAACGGGGCGCCGTCGGCGGCGAACTTGGCATTGAGGTCATCGCGGAGGCGGTCGCCTCTGGCCGTGTGCCGCACGGCTACGTCGGGCGTGTAGACCTTGGTCAGCCCGGCGTGACCGGCGGCCATCGAGAGCACGTTGTTGTTGAAGGTGCCCGCGTGCGGCAGGGCGCCAGGACGGGTCGGATCGAACAGTTCCATCACGTCGGCCCGGCCGCCGAAGGCGCCGAACGAGGCCCCGCCGCCGATGTACTTGCCGAGCGTGGTCAGGTCAGGCGTGATGCCCAGCCGGCCCTGGAGGCCGCCGCCGTCGGTGCGGGAGGTCATGACCTCGTCGAAGATCAGCAACGCGCCGGCCTCGCTGGCCGCCTCGCGCAGCGCGGACAGGAACTCCGGGTCGCCGGGGATGCAGCCGCTTGAGCCTTGCATCGGCTCGACCAGCACGCAGGCGATGCTGTCCGCATTCTCGGCGATCAGGGCGCGGGCCCCGGCGGTGTCGTTGTACTCGGCTATCAGCACGGGGTAAGGCGCGTTCACCGCGGTGGCGCCGGCCTTGAAAGTCAGCAGGCTGCCGTGGTAGCCGCCGTCGAACGCGACGATTTTCTTCCGGCCGGTGAAGGCGCGGGCGGCGGTGATGGCCATCAGGTTGGCCTCGGTACCGGAGTTGGTGAACCGGACGCGCTCGATCGATTCAAACCGGGCGCAGATCGCCTCGGCCAGGTCGATCTCGTACCTGGTGTGCGCGCCCCGGCTGATCCCCTCGGCGAGCGCGTCGGCCATCGCCTTGGTCACGATCGGATGCGAATGGCCGTAGAGCCCGGCTGAGTACTCACCGAGCAGGTCGACGTAGGAGTGCCCGTCGACGTCTTCGAGGATCGCGTCGTAAGCGCGGGCGATGCGCAGCGGGAACGGCCGGTGGTAGAGCACAGTGCGGGTGTTGCCGCCGGGCAGGTAGGCGGACGCTCTCTCATGCAGTTCGCGGGTGAGCGGCCTGGCCGCAGCGTAGCGATCGCGGGCCTGGGCGACGGCGTCGTCGATTGCCTGACTCTGGGCTCCGGTTCGGTTAGCGGTGACGGTGTCGGCCATCGGACCTCCCCCTAGGAGTTGACTAATGATTAGCCAGCACAGATTTCACTTTGTCACGGTAGCTGGCCTGGAGTCGATGTCACCGGGGGCGAGCGGGGCTCCGCAGGCCGAGCACACCACGGTCGCCGTCGTGTCGTGCCCGCAGGTCAGATGGGTGAACAGCATTGGCGGGTGCCCCTGGGAAGTCCACCGGTCGCCCCAGGCCACGATCGCGAGCATCGCGGGCAGGAAGTCGAGGCCCTTCTCGGTCGGCAGGTACTCGAACCGCTCCGGTCGCTCTGAGTACCGGCGCCGGTACGCCATTCCGTTCTCGATCAGCGAGTCCAGTCGCGCCTTGAGGATGTTCCGCGCGATCGGAAGATGCTCGCAGATCTCATCGAACCGATTCCAGCCGGAGCACAGGTCTCGCAGCACCAGCAACGTCCACCACTCGCCTACCACTTGCAGCGACCGCGCCAGCGAGCAAGGCAACTCAGAAAGATCAGCCTTGTGCATTGCGTCATGCTACCTACTCCGGCTAGGTTGCGGGTAGCATCATGCAACTTACACAGGGGGTTAATCAGTGATTACTAGCGTTGTCGTGTCGTACCAGATCAAGCCTGAGGCGCTTGAGGAGCACGTGCGGCTGATTGAGGGCGTATTTGAGCAGCTGCGCACGGAGCGGCCGGACGACGTGGAATACAAGGTGCTGCGGCTCGCTGACGGCGTGTCGTTCGTGCACGTGTCGACCGCCGAGACACCCGACGGGTCGAATCCGCTGCCAGAACTGTCCGCCTTCAAGGAGTTCGGCAAGGACATTGCCGACCGGGTAGCCACGGCCCCGAACCCGTCCGCAGCCGCCATAATCGGGTCTTATCTCCCGGCCGCGCCGGTATCGCGGGACGTAAAGCAGGGTTAGCGCAGGCAAGGCCTGGTACAACTGAGGTCGTGCCCACACGGCTCGTGCTTGTTCATAGCCCGCTGGTCGGTCCTGCGACCTGGGATCCGGTCGCGCCGATGCTGGCCGAAAACGGTTACGAGGTACGGATCCCTGACCTGACCGGCGCGCTGGAAGCCGGTGAGCCGTACTGCTCGCGCCAGGCCGGGCTGATCGCGGGAAGCGCCATGACGGGCTCGGCAACGCCCGTCGTGCTGATCGGGCACAGCGGCGCCGGCGCGCTGCTGGCGCCGGCCGCGCGGCGGGTACGGCAGCTGGCAGGGTTCGTGTTCGTGGACGCGGGCCTGCCGATTCCCGGGCACACGCAGATGTCGACGATGCCGCCTGATCTGGCCGATCAGCTGAAGCAGTTGGCCGACCCTGACGGCTGGCTGCCGCCGTGGCCGCAGTGGTGGGGTGCGGACGGCCTCGCCGAGCTGATCCCCGACGCAGAGGTAAGGGAGCGGTTCGAGGCGCAATGCCCGCGACTGCCGTTGTCCATGTTCGACGAAGTGCAGCCGGACGGTGAGGTCGAGGCGCCGGCCGCCTACCTGCGGCTGAGCGAGGCCTACGACGGCCCGGCGGCCAGAGCGCGGGAGCTGCTCTGGCCGCTGACCGAACTTGACAGCAATCACCTGGCTCCGCTGACGGAGCCGGGCCGGGTCACCGGCGCCCTGCTCGACCTGCTCGATCGCATCGGAGCCGGAGCCGGAGCCACCGAGTTACTCGTCGCCCCCGCCCGAGGCCAATGACAGCCGCGCTGCAGGGTCGGTGGCGGCGATGCGCCGGGCCCCGACCGCGAGCCAGCACAGCCAGCCCAGGTCGATGGCCAGCATGAGCCGCTGCACGATCCCGAGCACTGGCCCGGCCATCCATGTGCTGGCGAACAGTGGCAGCGTGGCGAACGCTGCCAGGTAGGCGAGCGCGGTATACCAGCGGCCCAGCCCCGGGCGGTGGCGCAGCAAGAACGCGGCCACCGAAACCGAGACGAAGATAACCATCGCGCTAGCGACATGGAGCGCCCCGTGGCTGGTCACCAGCGTGCCATGCGGGTCGGTGACGAACAGGCCGGCGCCGACGAAACCGAGGCCAGCCGTGCCGGTCAGGACCGCGCCGGCTCTCGCGGCGCCGGCCCGCAGCAGGCCGAGGGCAAAGACGACCTCCAGGACACCGCAGGCAACAAACCCGGCCTGCATGATCCAACCCGTGGGCCCGATGCTCAGATCGCTGGCATAAGTCGCGATCCAGTTGTAACCGGGAGTCGTAGCGCTGAGAACGGCCATCACGGAATACCACAGGATCGGGCCGACGATCCCGGCCAGCGCCCACCACCTAGCGGTATCGCGTGATACGTAATCGATCCGGTCGATGGTGGTGGCGGCAGACATCGGTACCTCCGGGGGTTCTTGCGTGGTCTGGCTTAGCACCCAGACTCCGCCACAAAGGCCACCGCCGCATCCGCCCGCGGGAGGCACAACGCCCAGTCTTGCGTACTCCGGCGGGCGTACCCGGCCCGCCCGCCGGAGTACACCGCTGTTTTCGTGCCCATGAACGGCGCGCGCAGCCCGACGCGGCCATGATCACGGCGAATTACCCGGATGTGGACCGAAAGTCCACACGGTCAAAGGAATCGGTGCGGGTGCGGATACGCGTATATGGATCGTCGCCCGCTACGCGGACGTGCGGACAGTCCTGACCGACCCCCGGCTGGCCAGGGACCTCCACCGGTGGCCAGGCGGCGGCCGGTCCCGGCCAAGCGAGGCGACGGGCGTCTGCGCGCACATGCTCCACGCCGACCCGCCTGACC
>DASYAT010000131.1:0-28052 GCA_036501205.1 Streptosporangiaceae bacterium
GTAGCGGAATGATTCAGCGGATCGCCAGAATCGGCAGGAGCCGGATAGCGCTCACGACTGCTGCGGGCATGATGCTGGCGGCCGGCGGGATGGCTGCGCTTCCGGCCGCGCCCGCCAGTGCGAGCACCACCGTCGTCGCGGTGTTCAGCAGTGCGCCGGAGTATGTGACGCCTCTGTGCAGCGAGCAGGGGACCTATTCGTATGGCGGATACGCGGCTGAGGTCTACAATCCCTGCGGTACCAGGGTGTGGGTGCACTACTATTCCGGCTCCGCCATTGAGTCATACTGCGTGAACCCCGGCGGCGGTCTCGCCTATGACCTGCCTATCACCTGGGCCGGCGGCGACACCAGCGACCTGGAGATAACCGGCAACACCAGCCAGTGCGACTCCGGTACATTCTGGGGCATAAATTGGTTCGCTAATGGCTTCCTCGTGTCAACGAACACTAATGCGTGTGAGCCGAACAATACATTCACACATCCGGGCAATGTCTATGTGGGCTGGATCAGTGACGGTGGCTGCGACTTCAGGATATGGCTCCATAATGACAATACGGGCGCGAGCTACTGCATGAACGCTGCCGGAGACAGCCCTATGTGGCATACGGCTGTTTACCTTGAGGCTCAAGAAACTGACAACCAGGCTCCGTGCGACGCTGGCGGCCCCCCATATCCGTACTAAGCGTCCTCCGCGAGCATCAGCGGCGCGACTTGAGCATCTGGCGCGACGTTGTAGGTGCGGCGCGGAGCGCTGTACCCAGCGTCGGCGAGTGCGAGTTCCCGGCTTCGCTGAACTTCGGCTGGCTGGGATCCGTGCCTGGTTGGGGACCATTTCGCTTGGCGGAGCCGGGGGTTGTGCTGCCAGGGAACGCTGCCAGGGAACGCTGTGCCAGGCGATGCCGTGCGGGTACGACTGCTCGGGCCGGTCGATGTCGCGCCACGGGCCAGCATCCCTGACGGAGTGCCGGCACAGACCGCGCTGTACCGCAGCTTGGTGGCTGGCAAACGGGTGCTGGTCGTGCTGGACAACGCGCGTGACCCTGAACAGGTCCGCCCACTGCTGCCCCTCACCGGACTGCCTGGTGATCGTGACCAGCCGCAACGATCGCCGGCGCCGATCCGACCACCGACGTTCGGTCCGTTTTCTCCTGGTCCTGCCAGGCGCTAACTGACGACGCGGTCAGGTTGTCATCGGAGATCTCGTTGAAGGCCTCGCCCTGAGCGGGGGACTGATCGGGTCATCCGGCATCGCGGTCGTTCGCCGGGCGTGCTCAGATCTATTGCGGGTACCTCAGGTGGCGGCTGGTGTCCCCAGTGAGGTCGAGGTGGACGTGCCGTTCGGTGAAACGCCATTGTGTGTCATGGCGGTCGAAGCGGTCGTGGTAGCGGCCTGCGGCAATCGGTTGCAGGGTCAGGCCGGGCAAGGCCTGCAGCACGGTGAAGTACGCCCGCGACACGGCGCTGCCTGCTTCCTCGTCGATGCTGATGGCGATGTTGGTGGTGACGTGCTTGGTCCGCGGGGTGCCGTCGTCGTAGAGGATGACCATGCGCTGGAACAGTCGCTGGACGGCATCGGGGCCGCTAACGGGTGCGCCGCCGCCCGTGAAAATAGCGTCAGCGAATAGAGTACCCAGCCCGGCGAAATCGCCAGCATCTACAAGTTCGGCATAGCTGGCGATCAGGTTCTCGATGGCCCGGTAGCTCGATGCCGGGCCATCGGGGTTGCCGGCGGATGCGGTCATGGTCACAGCCTCCAAGGGGAACGAGCAGGTCAGATCCTGCCCCGACGTACTATGCGGGATGCCGGCACGGCAGGTCGTGGCGGGCAGCAGTTCCTCTGGCTGCCGGGGTGCTCGATCACCAGCGGGTCCGCGAACCGGTCGGCGAGCAGCAGCGAGTCACGCGCGGGCACGATCATGTCCGCGCGGCCGGTCACATGCACGGACGGCGCGGTGAGCTTGTGCCTGAACAGTCCGGCGTGCTGGGGCATGAAGCTGGTGAACCCGCCCACCATGATGGCGAACTCGAACTCCACGGGCGCCGCCCGGCTGTCGCGCAATCCGGCTAGTAGCCCGGTCAGGGCCGCGCCCTGGCTGAACCCGAAGATCTCGTCGGTGCGAGGTCCGGTCCGCAGCAACTCCGCAGCCCAGTCGCGGGTCCGTTCCCAGCCGCTGAACCCCTCATGCCACCACCCGAAGTCGCCCCTGGACAGCGACGGCGCGTCGACGTACACGAACTCGACGTTCGAGGACACCACGGCGGCCAGTGACGCCATCTGCCGGCGCAGGATCGCGCCGCTGCCGTGATAGCCATGCAGGCACAGCACCCGCAGATCCCGCATTACCCCGCCCCCCTGCCTCGTCGTTCGCCGTCGTCATAGAAAGTAGCCTGTCCGCCTGTCCGCCATATTGCGCGCTACTTTCTCGCGCCGGCGGAGAGCACTGGGACGCGGAGGCTCGATTTGCCGACCCTAAATCGGCGTTGACCTGGTTCACTGCCGAACACCGCACCCTGCTCGCCGTCACGGCCTCGCGCTGCGGTTAGGGTTTCACACCCACACCTGGCAGCTCGTCTGGGCGACGGGCGAATTCCTCGCCAGAAGCTGCCCCTGGCCCGATCACCACGCCGTGCAAAGCAACGCGCTGCGCGCGGCGGAGCGTGACGAGAACAGCTGGGCGATTAGCCAGGCCCACCGTGCCCTTGGCCTATCGAACGCCGGGCTCGGCCGCCGAGACGACGCTCGCCGCCATTTCGAACGTGCGCTGCACCTGTCCCAGGGCCAGATCCATCTCGGCTTCGCCCACTTCTTCGACGCGGACGGTGACTACGCTGATGCGCTCCGGCACTCGTTAGACGCGTACGACCAGTTCCAGGCGGCCTACCGGCCAGGCCAGCGCACTCAACAGCATCGGCGAGTTTCATGCCAAGCTAACCCCTATCCGTGCCGGCCCTGTCCGTGCTGCCCAGGCGCTGAGGTGATCACGGAACGGTGACGCCCTGCAACGTCACCCCGCCTGGGTTCTGGGTTGGGTCCAGCTCGGTTTGCACGTTCACGCTGGTCGGCGGGATCGTGTCGAGAACGAACGGCACCTGCGCCGGGTTGAAGGAGCAGATCGGCGGTGGGGATGGTTCGCTCGCTACCGCCGTCGAGCAGACGCCGAAGTTGAAGGACTGCGGGGTGGCGGCGAAGGTCCGGGCGTCGTTGATGCCGAAGCCGTCCTGGCCGGTGAGCGTCAGGGTGAACGTCCAGCCGGAGCCTGGGGTGCCGAGCGCGGACGTGGGCACAGTGATCGTCACCAGGCCGGGGGTCTCGCCGCCCGATGGGCTGAGCTGAGCGATGGAGACCTGAGGTGTGCCTACTGACGACGAGTTGGCTAGGCCAGACGTCGATCCGGAAGGCGTCACCCAGTCGTCGGTGCCGAAACCGTCGACTTCGATTAGCTGGTTCCAGGCGTCAGCGGATGCGATCGAGTAGTTGAAGGCACCGGCCGCCGCTGTGGACTGGACTTCACCGGCCGGGATGCTGCTAGTCGGTGCGTGGATGTAGAGGTTGATGAGTTGGGCGCCGAGCAGCGAGCCGAATGTCGACTGCAGGTTCGCTATCCCGACCTGGAACGTGACGGTGCTGCCGGAGTTGATTACCGTGAGGCCGGTCAGCCGGAAGGAGTCCGGCGCGAAGGTCGGCGAGCCGTCGGAGTTGGTCGCGGTCGGGTAGGCGTAGGTGCCAGGGCCGGTGCCACCGCCGGCGGCCGCGGCGGCATTGAGTACGACGGTGCCGGGGACGTGCAGGTCGGTCACCGTGAAGATCGCCTCATTGGTCACGCCATCCCCGGGCGCGGCCTTCCGCGCCTGCGAGGATCCCGGCGCACCCGAGGGTCCAGGCGCGCCCGAGGTCCCGCGCGTATGCGGGCCCACCGGCGCGGTCGAGGCGACCTCGACCGAGTTCGAGCCGGGTTGCAGGCTCAGGTTCGTCGAGAACGCCCCGGAGGAATCCGCGGTGACGGTCGTGATCGAGGTGGTCGGGGTCGCGTCGCCCGGTGCGGTTCCTGTCTGGGCGATGTCGACGGTCGCGCCCGGCACCGTGGTCCCGGATACCGGCACCGACGCGGCGTCGACGGTGACCGACGGCCTGGTCAGGTTCATCGGCACGTCGCCGCCGCTCACAGTCAGCGGCGCGGTCACGCTCAGCGGAATCGGCGCCGCCGAGCCGGTCCCGCCACCCGAGCCGGTCCCGCCACTCCCGCCACTCCCGCCACCGAGATACCGGTCGGCGACGATCGACGGCTGCTCGGCCAGATGCCCGGACGCCAAGTCGGCGATCAGCCGCAGCAACTGGGCCTGGGCCCAGGTCAGCGGTGCGGCCGACCCGTCCGGCAGGCCGTCGGTGAAGCCGATCGACGCGGTCGACGGGTCGGACCCGTAGGGCGAGGCCGGGACGTCGGGGTAGTTCCAGATCTGCTCGGGCACCAGGCCAACACCAGAGGCCGACGCCAGCATGAACCCAAGATCGGAAGCCGCCGGGCCAGCTTGGCGAGCGAGGATCTGGTACTCGCCGTTCTCGCCAGACAGCACTGGCCACGGATGACCGGTGCCCTGGTTGCTGGTCGCCCACGGCTCGCCGTCGGCCGAGCAGTCGTTGAACACCGCTTTCTCGCAGTCGCCGTAACCATCCCCGTTGTAGCGCAGCACGCCGGTGCCGGACGGCGTGGCCGAGTCGATCGTCGTACCGGCCACCACCAGCGAGTTCGCGATCACCGGGTCGCTGGCCGGGAGCTCGCCCAGCCGGACCAGCTCCAGGAAGCCCTGGTCGACAACCGAGCGCTGATCCTCGCTGGTCGGGTTGCCGTTGCCGAGCGAGTAGGAGAACGCCTGATCAGGGCTCCCCGTCTTGTCCACCCGGATGAAGTACGGCGACGACGACAACGGCCCGTTGTCCGTGATCGTCGTGGCCAGGATCAGCCGCCGGAAGTTGTCCGCCGTCGCGAGGAACAGCCGCTGGGAAGCCGGGTCGCCTTGCACCCGGGCGATCGCCGCCGCCGCCACCAGCCCGGCAACCTCGTCGGCCATCGTCGAGGGCGAGAAGCCAGACTGCTCCTCCCAGCGCTCGACCCCGTCCGCCGGCCCGTTCGCGACCAGGAAATCCGCCGCGGGCTTGATGTGGTCGGCATACAGCGACGCGTCGCCGGACAACCCGGCCTGCCAGGCGGCCAGGATCGGATCGGCGGTCTCGTCGAGCTGCAACCCGCCGGTATCCGGTGCGGCCGCGCCATTCATCAGCCCATTGCGCGGGAACGACCCGTTAGGCAACTGCAGGTCATCGAACCAGTACCGGACCATATCCCGCGCCGTCGCCAGGTCGCCGTCGACCAGGAACCCGGTGAACGTCTCATAGGCATCGCGGGGGAACACCTCGCGGTACGAACCGAAATACGGCGCGAGCCCGTCGCTGGCCGTCTGCCCGGCCGGCACCGCCTGACCCCACGGACTGGCCAGCGAGGCGGCGGTCGCGCCCGCGAACGTCTTGTCCTCGCTCGCCTTGATCACGTTCGCGCTCAGGTAGTAGGCCCGCGCCTGCGCCGCCGACACATGCCCGAACGACTGCGGCGGCCTCAACCCGGCATCGTAGGAACGCCAGCCCGCCTGGTAGGCGGCATAGGTAGCCCCGAACGGCGCCGACGATGCCGCGAAGGACGAGCGCAGCGCCCGGTGCTCGGAGGACCCGAAGCCGAGCGCCACCGTGGCGCTGCCACCGGCCAGTTCGACGGTCTGCACCACGTTGCCGTCGCTGGCGTTGGGCGCCGACGACGTCAGTGCACCCGAGCCGTCGAGTTCGGTCAGCCCGTCGCTGGCCGTGCCGGCGAAGCCGGTCTCCACCGCCGCGAACGGCGCGCTGGCCGACAGCGCCGCGTAGATCGGCTTCGCGTAGCTCCGGTTGACCGCCTCGGTGAACGAGTTGGTCGAGTAAGACAGCGGCACCTGGCCGCCGGCGGTCGGCACGACGGTCGCCGACTCGCTGCCCGCGTTGTCGGTCCCGCCGCCGCCGTGCCCGTTGAGCAGCGGGTTCAGCCGCAGGTACAGGTGCAGCCCGGCCGCCGCGCCAGGCAGCCTGACCAGCGTGAACCGCATCACCACGGCCCGCGCCGACGGATCGGTAATGAAGTCGGTGACGATGTTGAAATCATGCGCGGCATCATGCGCCGTGACCTGGCAGGCCATGCCGGTGCCGTCCAGCGGGGCCACCGTGTAGGTCAGGTCGCGCGGCTGCAGGGCGGTGAAACCAGGCCCGGTCACGATCGGATCCAGGCTCTTCACATCGGTGTTGTCGATCGTCGGGGCGTACGTATCGGACAGTTCGCCGTCCGCGACCGTGTACCAGACCTTGGACCGGCGATCGGCGGCGGTCCCGACGCAGTCCTTGCGCGCTAGGTCGTAGTGGGAGGCGACTCCCGGCGCACCGCTGGCCTCCTGACTAATAAAACCTATTGTCAGGTTGAAAACATGGAGGGACGGGGTGTTCTTACCTACACCTTGACCGACCTGCGGGAGGGTCACAGAGACCACCGACTTGCCGGTCGCCAGCGGGATCGCGGTGTAGAACAGGCTGACTGGGATCGTGCCGCCTGGATTCCAGCCGCCGGTCGTCGCGAGCACGTCGGTGCCGGCAGCCGGGCTCAGGTCAATCCAGTCGGCCAGCGTGACGCTGGCGGTGCTCGACGAGCCGTCGGAGTAGTTGACGGTGAACGTGCCGCCCGTGCTGCCGAACGCGGACGCGCCGATGACGCCCAGCGTCGATCCCGAGCCGGTCAGAGCGATCGTCTGGCCGTCGGCGATCACGTTGTCCGGCTGACCGGGCGCGACGTCGGGCCAGCTGATCGCCAGCCCGTCGTGCAGCAGCGGCTCACCAGGTGACAGCGCGTCCGCGGCGAGGCCGGTGTCGGAGAACGACTCACCGATGCCGTCGAAGTTACCGGCCGTCGCGTTGCCGGCCGAGGTAATGCCGACGTTGTTGAACGCCTGCTCCAAGGTCGGCAGCGACCCGCGCGGAGCCGCCGACGCGGCTGGCGACCAGCCGGTCAGCGGGCCTAGCAAGAGCGTGAGCGTGGCCGCCAATGTTGCTGCGGCGCGCCGGACTCGGACGATCAAACGCTGCTGACCCATGAACGGCATTTTGCGCCGTAGATCGCCGCATTCCTAGAACGGCGGCGCAACGTTAACGGTTTATTCCGGGCATCAGCCGCCCGGCCGCTGGTTCGTAGCGTCCAGATCGTGGTCGAGAGTGAGTTGGTCGAGCAGGGCCGAAGGAACGTCCGGCGCTCCTGGGCCCGTCCCGCTCCGTCAGCACGGCTGAGAGCAGTTGATCGTAGGTGTCCATCAGGCCGGTGAGCAGAGCGCGGCCCTCGTCGAGGCGGGCCTGACTCAGCGCCTCAAGTTCGGGCGGCCCGGCAGCGTCGGTGTTCACTGGCTGAGCCTAATCCACGCCAAATAGCAGCAATATGCGACGGCGCGCTTGGCCGACAGTTATGTCATTATGGTCAATTGACGTTCAAAGAAGCCCGGGAAGAGTTCGTGACCGGCTACGCCGGGTCGGTATAGGAAGAGATTCGCGGCCGATTCTTGATCCAGTCGGTGGAGGTCTGTCATGCGAAAGCGGGCAATGCGCGCTTACCGGGTTACCTGGCCGTTGCTGGCCTTCGGCTTGACCATCACGTTGGTGGCGCCCGGTGCGCGGTCTGTTCCGGTCGGGCCGGTGACTTCTGGCTCGCCCGTCAGGTCGGTCACGCCGAGAAGTGGCGGCGGGCTGGCGCCGGGGACCACGGCTATCGGCATTGCGCTTGATCGTGCTACCGGTGGTTACTGGATTTTGAAAACCGACGGGGGAGTGGCGGCTTTTCACGCGCCCTGGGACGGCTCGCTGGAAGGGAAAGTCGCGCACGGCTCAGTGCGCGCGATCACGGCCGGCCGCAATGGCGGCTACCTGATTCTTACCGACAACGGCCGGGTCTACGGCTTCGGGGTCAGGACGTATGGTTCCGATCTCGGCCTGCTTCGAGACGGGGTCACCGCTGTCGGCCTGGCCGTCGACCGGCGGACGGGCGGCTACTGGATCCTGCGGTCGGACGGACTGGTCGATAACTTCCACGCGCCGCATCGCGGGTCACTGCCGGGGCTGGTCCCGTCCGGGACCGCGATCCTGGGCATCACCTCGGGCCGGCCGGGTGGCTACCTGCTCATGGATTCGCACGGTGCGGAGCCGGACGGATACGGCGGCCGGTTCTGGTCCTATATTCCGACCACTCGCAAGGTCGCGGCGCTGACCTTTGATATCGGGGCGGCCAACCTCGGAGGGTTGCCGAAGACCCTCGCTACGCTGCGCCGCGATCACGCTGCCGCTACTTTCTTCCTGATCGGCGCCTGGGTAAGCCGATTTAAGAAGGCCGCACAAGAGATCGTGAAGTCGGGCGCGGCGATCGGTGACCTGTCCCTTGACCACGAGCATTTCCCGCGAATTCCCGATTTCTCGATGCGGGAGCAGGTGCTCGGTGCGCAAAGTGAGATCGACAAAGTCGCGGGCGCCCAGCCCTGGCCGTGGTTCCGCTTCCCGTTCGGCGACCATAACGATCACGCGATCGCGGTCGTGAATTCGCTTGGCTTCGCCACGATCGGCTGGACCGTGGACACGCTGGGCTGGGAAGGTTCCTCGCGCGGCATCACCGTGCGGTCGATCGTGAAGCGCGTCGTCGCGGCTCGGCGACCGGGTGAGATCGTGCTGATGCATCCGGCCGCCACGGTCGATCACTCGATCATGGACGCGAAGGCGCTGCCTTTCGTGATCAAGGCGCTGCGGCACTACGGCTACTCGTTCGTCACAATCAACGCGCTGCGTACGTCGATTGGCTTCCACGTGCCGTTCGCGGTGGTGGATGTCCGCGGCTACGGAACGCCTGCTTACGGGTCGAACGCCGATGAGGTGGGCGAGGGCGTGACGGCGATAGCCATGGCCGGTGATCCCGCGACCGGCGGCTACTGGATCGTCGATTCTGACGGCTCGGTGGCCGGGTTCCACGCGCGCCTGCATGGTTCGCTGGTGGGCCAGGTGCCACCTGGATACTCGATCACCGCGATGACGGCCGGCCTGCACGGCGGCTATCTGATCTTGACCTCGAACGGCAAGGTGCACAACTTCGGCACGCCCTGGTACGGCTCGATCGGAGGCTAGGCCTGAGCTAGGCCTGGGCTGGGCCTGGGGGCTGAGCCGCGTCAGGGTCGCGGACGGGATCAGCAGCCGCTCGCCTACCTGCGAGGGCGTGAGCGGCGCCCGCGCGCCGTCGATGACAGCCAGCGCGGTCGCGGCCGGCTGCGATATGTCGAAGGTCAACCGGACCCGGCGATCGAGTTCGCCGAGCAGGGCCTCGCCGGTCCGGCACAGCGATGCGGGAGTCGGGCGTGTGGCGGGGTGGCGGTGGTGGCTGGCCTGCTCGCGTCGGGTCTAAGTCGACAGCATCCCGACTGACTTGGCGTAGAAGTCGGAGCCGTCGAGATGCAGCGCTACCTGGCGCAGCGTCCAGGCTTCGCCGGACGGGGCGTCAAGTTGCTCGTCGGTGAGGGAGCGGAGCCTGGCGTCCCAGATCAGCGCGAGCCGCCGCAGTCGGCTTCTGGCTTCGTCTAGATCTTCCTGAGTGAAGGCGGCCAGGTCGGCCTGGGTGGTGATGGCCGAGGCGTGCCAGTGATCTGGTTCTGGCGGCAGGCCGGCCAGTCTGGCCTCGATCTCGGCGAGATGATCGACGAGGTGGTCCGCTACCCGCCTGATCGCCTTATGCGGGGTGTAGGTGCGCGGCGGCTCGTCTTCCATCGGCACGACAAACGGCTGACCGTCCCAGGACGGCCACGTCGCGGCCATCCCCAGCACCCGGTCGACCATGGCGGTGATGACCTCGGCCGGATGTCGATCTTCGGACTTCGCTTCGGTTTCAGCCATAACCGCATCCTGGCGGTAGGTACTGACATTCTTGGGCGCGCTGACGGCTGGGGTTATGGTGCTGGGATGACTGGAGGCGTCCCTGACTCGCCTGAACAGGCCGAACGCATGGTGCGAGAGCTTCGGGCGGCCGGGCGGCTGGCGGAGGCCGCGCGACTGACCGAGTATCTCGGCCCGTACGGCGTGGCCGAGGATTTCACGGCGACGGCATCGCTGGGTGCGGCCGTGCTCGAAGCGTACGGCGATCAGCTCGCTACCTCCGATCCTGAGGCAGCCGACGCTGCCTACCGGCGGGCGGTGCAGGACCAGCGGTCCTTCGCCGGCGGAGCGACGTCTGGCGGCGAAGGCATAGCCAGGATGACGGAGGCCGACCGGATCGACGCCAAACGTCGCCGACGCTGAAACCCGGCCGCTGACATACCCGGCGTCCGGCCAGCCTCGAAGGGCCGTGCCGGGCGGGCCAGAGCCGCCCGGCTAGGGGTGGTGCGGTCAGGTGAGCCTGGTCGCGGACGGGTCAGCTCGAATGGCCAGGGGTGGTGCGGTCAGGTGAGCCTGGTCGGGGACGGGTCAGTTCGAATGGCCAGGGGTGGTGCGGTCAGGCGAACCTGGTCGCGAAGGGCCAACTCGAATGCTGGGGCGGTGCGGCCAGGCGAGCCTGGTCGCGGACGGGTCGGTTGGCGGTCGGCTGGTGGCGCGGTTATCCGATTAGTGGCAGGCGGTTGTCGCCGTGGTCGGCCCGGCCGGACGCGGCCATGATCCAGGCCAGGTCATCGTTCAGGCCGGCCGGACGGCCTCCGATCGTGCGGCGGGCGAGCAGGTCATCAAGGATGGCCGCGGTCGTGGCGATCCCGGCCGGCGAGGCGATGGTCTCGCGGTCCAGCGCGAGCGTCAGATCCAGGCCGTGCACGACCGCCTCGACGATCCGGCTGGCGGCGAACTCGTCGACCCGCATCGGCGCGAAAAAGCCAGGCCCGACAGTGTCAGCGGCGACGGACCGGCAGCCTTCGACGACCTTCGCGAACGTCGCGGCCAGCACGTCGGGCATCTGCTCGGGGGTTTTGCCTTCCACCATCGTGTACGCGTAGGTGTAGACGACCGGTCCGGTCTCCGAACGCGGGTTAATGAAGAAGCTGGTCCGATCGCGGGCCGGCTGGCTGTCATCGCGACCGTCGATCAGCATGTTGGTCAGGCCGATCGCGATGTCGAAATGGCCAGCGAGCTCGAACAGCGTCCAGTGCGGCAGCTCAGGATCGACCGGCACCAGCTTGGTGGGCGCCGACCAGTCGCTGGTCGATAGGCCGCGGAAAGCGTTCTCGACCCGGGACAGCTCCTCAGCGAGTACGCCGACGATTCCCTCGTAGTCCTCCATCGGGCCTTCCTCTCCTTGGCTTCGCCTTCTGCTGGCACTGATCATGCCGTCCCTGAATCTTCGCGGACAAGGACGAAGTTCATTTCGGCAACGTAGCGGACATCAGGCGGGTCGGCGGGGCCCGGCGGGGCGAACTCGCGGATCAGCGAGTCCTTCACCCCGAAGACGGCGTCACGGTGGAGGTACTCGTTCTGGGAATCGAACAGATGGGTCGTGACCGGCCGGCAGCCAGGCGCCGAGACGATCGCGTGGATGTGAGCGGCCCGCCACTGCTCGCGTCCGGTCGCGCGGAGCAATTCGCCGACCGGCCCGTCGTCAGGGATCGGGTAGCTGACCGGGCGCACGGTCCTGAACTCGTACCGGCCGTCGGCACCGGTGACGAAGACGCCGCGCAAGTTGAACGGGGGCTGGTCTGGGTCCTGGGTGTCGTACAGGCCGTTGCCGCTGGTCTGCCAGACATCGATGGTCGCGTCGGCCAGCGGCGCGCCCGCTACGTCGGTGACCTGGCCGCGCACCAGCGCGGGATCGCCATCCTCGGGTCGTCCGATGTGCTCGCCCATGGTCCGGCGCGGGGCGCCCGGCCGGTAGAACGGCCCGAGCACGGTCGACTCGGTCGCCCCGTCGGTGGCGTTGACCAGGTCGACCAGGGAAGACAGGCCAAGGACGTCGGACAGCAAGATGAACTCCTGCCGCTGGCTGTCGCACTTCTGGCCGGTCGCGGTCAGGAACTCAAGACCGGCCAGCCACTCCTGGGCAGTGAGGCCGGTCTCGACGGTGAACGCGTGCAGGTGCTTGATCAGCGCGGCCAGCAACTCGCGCAGTCTCGGGTCTGGCGTCTGCGAGTGAGCCGAGAGCACCTCCCCGGTGAGATCGCTGGCTGTGGTCGTAGTCGTCACGTCCTCCTCCTTTCCTGTCCGGCTGTCCGGCTCAATGTAAGCAGGGTCGTCCCGCGCATAATCGTTCCGTGTCGGTTGACCTGCCTCCTGGCCTGCTTGACTCGCTTGCGATCAGCGCTGCGAGGGTGCTGGTACTGAAGGACGTACCCGATGAGAACGGCAGCTGGCTGGTTGAGCCCGCAGGACGGCAGCTTGTCCTGCGCCGCTATCACGACGACGCGACCACGGAAGAGCTCTGCTACGAGCATGAGGTGCTCCGGTACCTGGCTCAGGCGGGGTGGGTGGTGCCCGACCCGGCCGGAGAGCTCGTCCGCTGGGAGGACAGGTGGTACTGCCTCACGCGTTATGTGCCCGGTCAAGCCGTCACCGAAGAAGACGCCGGGCAGCAGCGACGACGAGGCCGTGATCTCGCCCGGCTTCACCTCGCTCTTCGCGGTCTGGCCGGGCGGCTGGGCCAGCGGGCCGGCTGGCGGGCGCAGCATCAGGGCGTGACGCTGCAAACGGCCGTGGACTGGCCTGCCTGCGTGCGGGCGCTGGCGGAAGTCAGCCCTCGGCTTGCCGCCTGGGCGGAGATCGCGACTGGGCAGACCCAGGATGCGCTGGCCGCGATTGGCGCCGACGCCCTGCCGGTAATGGTCGTGCACGGCGACTTCGCGTCGTGGAACGTGCACTATCAATCCGGTCGGCTCGCTGGCGTCATTGACTTCGGTCTCACCCACCTGGACACCCGGCCCTACGAACTCGCGATCGCGCGTACCTGGCGGGCACCCGCGATGGTCGGCGCCTACCGCGGGGAGCTGGCCAGGTTTGGCTGGCCACTCAGTGACCTTGAGGAAGCGGCGATCGTGCCGCTCTATCACGCCTTCCGGCTCGACCAGATCTCCTGGCCCCTGGCCCAGGGCCTGCGGACCGGCGACTACGACCTGGCCGCGATTGAACGCCAACTGTCCAGGACGGGCACGAGGCCGCCGTGAGGGCGCTCGCCTAGGCCGCTCAACGCGTTGCAGGCGGCGGGTTGGCTGGCTATCTGAGCGCCGGGCTGCGGGTCAGCTGGGCGCCTCGGCACTGGGCGCCGGGCGGATGATTCTGGCCGTTGCGGTCGCGGTGGCGAGCAAGTTTCCCTGCTGATCGGTTAGCTCGCCGGCCAGGAAGGCGATCGATCCGCCTCGGTGCACTACCCGGCCGGAGCCGGTGAGCCGTCCGGGAACGGCGGGCCTCAGGAAGCTGACCTTGAGCTCGAGAGTGGGCGCGAATTCACCGTCGTCGAGCGTGGCGACCAGGGCCGGGCCAAGCGTGTCATCGAGCATCGCGGCGAGGAATCCGCCCTGCACGTTGCCCATCGGGTTGGCGAAACCCGCGTGGGCGTCGAAGGTGACCTCTATCTCACCGCGGTCTGGTGCTACCCACGACAGCTGCCAGCCCAGCAGAGCGGCCGCTGGCGGTGCTGGCGACCGGCCGGCCAGGAAATCCCAGAACGGCCCCGTTTTGCTTGTTGCTGTCGGCTCGGTCATGCGGCAAGGGTCTCAAAGGGCTACGACAGTCAGGACTACCCGCAAATTTTTCTACCTAAAAGAGGTTAAACCCACACTTGGCGGCGGCTGGTTGAGTAGTCGGCCTGCTCGGCGCTGGCCTGGGCCGCGGCATCACGGCCGACCTGTGAGCGCTGGGTGAATTGCAGCTCCGATGGCCCCAGCCAGCGGGTGAAGGCGGCGTGATAGGCCTCGGCGCGCTGCTTGGTCCGGCCGAGGTCAGCCGGCACCGCGACCCAGCGGCGGGCGAACGGCGCCTTGCGGGTCAGGACCCTGGCCAGCGCCCGCGCGGTCGTCGTGTGCCCGGGCACGAGCCGGGAAACCAGATAGCGGGGAAAGCCGGGCGGGCAGAGCACGTCATCGAGCGCCACCGCGAACAGGTCGTTCTCGGCCGGCGTGGCGGCAGCCAGGAAGCAGCGCAGGTAGCCCGCCGCCCGCGGCTCGATGGCCAGGGAATTGACCGCCTGCTCGCTGAGCTGACCGAGTTGGCGGTAGGCGTCGCAGATCGCCCGGCTGGCCAGGTCGAGCGGGAGGATGTCATACAGTTCCCTGCGTATCAGGGACAGCCGGACGACGGTTAGGACCAACGACCCGGCCGCGACCAGGAATCCCGCGAAATCCGCGACGTAGATGCTGGTCAGCACGCCGAGTACGAAGACGAGCAGGCCGCTGACCGCCAGGAACGCCGGGCCGCGCTGGCTGAGCGGATACGGCGGAGGCGCGGTCAAGGCGGTGACCGGCTCTGCCTGGGCCGCGCGCGGCTGCCTGGTCTTGATCACCAGCGTGTGCAGGCTTGATCCGGCGTAGGGCTCGCCGATCCGCCAGCGCGCCAAGGCGACCTCGCGTTCCGTGGTACGGTCCGCCATCGACCGGTTGATCTGCGCGAATTCGGCGTCCGGCGGCGGGGCGAACGGCCCGAGGCTCGGATGCACGTGCGATGGGCCGGCCTCGATCGCGCCGTCCTCCGAAGGCGCGAACAGGTGGCTGTGCTTGCGCACGAACCGCTGGTAGTCGCCGGTGCCCCGGGCCAGTTCGGGGGCGACGCAGATGATGTCCCAGTTGGAGGCGATCTTCGCGGGGTCGGCCGGGTCCAGGCGCAGCGCGCGGCCCCGGCTCTGCTGTACCGAGGTGGCGGTGGTGGCCGAGCTCAGGTCGACCAGGCAGTTCACGCAGGGAGCGTCCCAGCCCTCGCCGAGCATCGCCCTGGTGCCGATCAGCGCACGGGTCGCCCCGGACGTGAACACGGCGGTGGCCAGCTCCACCCAGAGCCTGGGCTGCCAGGCCGATCCGGCCGCGCTGAGCCTGACCAGCCCGGAGTCCGACGGTTCGGCCCGCCAGCCGTGTAGTTCGCTGCCCGCCCCGCCTGCCCCGCCCGCCGCCGAAAGCGCGCCCAGCAGGGCGTCGGCGTCCTCAGGCATGCACCGCAGCCCCCGACCGGTCACCAGCAGCGGCCGCAGCGGCTTGGTGCGCGGATCAGCGGCGACCGCGTGCGGCGCGGCCGGAGCCGAGCCCGCATCGGCCGGGAGCAGGTCGGCCAGCCCCCGGCCGGGAGCCGTCGCCTGCTCGGTGTCGGTCAGCACTAGCGCCCGCAGCCGCACGCCCCTGGCGTCGAACTCGCAGGCGAGCACGTCAGTCAGGGCAATCGCCTTCGCGGCCGAATTGGTCAGCAGCCGGTCCACGTCCGAGGCGCCCCGCCGGATGCCCTGCCTGGTCAGCGAGAACCCGAGCGCGCGCAGGGCCTCGGCGATCGCGGCGTACTGGGCGGCGGCCGCATCTCCTTCGGCTGGCGCCAGGCAGCGCAGCGCGTAATCCTCAAGCAGCGCCAGCCAGTCATCGAAATCGGGCGGCTCCCGGTAGCCCTCGCCGCGCGGGAGCCCGGCCGGCAGCTCAAGCCCGGTCGAGGCGAGGAACCGCGCACCGGCCCTGGCCAGGGCCGGATGAGCCCGCTGGAACGTGGTCCAGGGAATCTCGGCGTCCTCGCCCGGCTTACGGCCGCGCTCGCGCAGCCGCATGATCACCCACTCGGGCAGGCTGGTCACGTCGCCGTCCGCCGCGTGCAAGCGGGTGATCAGCTCGGTGAAGCGCAGATCGTGCTCGGCCAGCCAGGCCGTTTCGGCCGCCAGCGGCCGGGTCAGCCAGGCTAGCTCCTGGTAGGGGGCGAGCGCCCGTTCGCGCACCAGCGCCGGGGTCGGGATGGCATAGCTGACCGGACCGAGCAGGCCGGTATACAGGTCGTGCTCCTCGGTGGTGAGCGCGTCCGGCGGGGTCGCGGTGAGCGCGACCACGTGCACGGCGGGAAGTTGCGCGAGAGCGGCCCGGACGACGTAGCCCCACATCGAGGCCAGATGGTGGCACTCGTCAAGCACGACCGTCCGGACGCCGTTGGTGCGCAGCGCCGCGATCCGCTCCGTGGCGCCAGGACCGAGCAACTGATCGAACTCAAGGCCGGCCCCGGTCCCGCCGGCCCCGGCCCCGGTCCCGCCCGCCCCGTGACCCTTAGCGATATCGCGCCGGATCGCGGCCATGATCCTGGCGACCTCACGCTGATGCCGGTCCCGCGCCGCCCCGGCCCAGCCGCCCGCCTCGCGCATCGCATCCTGCGAAGACCCGCCGGTCGCCCGGGCCCGGTCGCTAGCCCACCGCCGCTCGGCCTGTTCCCGCACGGCGGCCGCCGGATCATCGAGCTGGCACAGGGACTGGTAGGTAAGGCACGCGATCGGGGCGGACGGATCCGCGGCCGCCACGGCCGGCCCGGCGCCGAACGCGGCCGCGGTCCGCAGCCATTGCGCCTGAACGGCTGTGTTCGGCGCCAGCACCAGCGCCCGGGCGCCGAGCCGCCTGAGCAGCTCCATGCCGAGCAACGTCTTGCCAGAACCGGGCGGGGCGACGATATGAGTCTGCCGCTGCCCGCGTTTCCGGCCGGCTTCGAAGGCCTCAAGCGCGTGTTGCTGATAGCCACGCCAGGTACCGGTGAAGGCCAGCGCCCCGAGCGCGGCCGAATCTGCCGTGGTCATCGAAGCAGGGTAACTGCCGGTGACCGGCTATCGCAGCATTCAGCCGTGTCGATCCCGGTTCGTCGGGTGCCCAGGACATTGCTGGAACCGGCCCAATTATCAGAAGGGAGAATCATGAGCAGGCTGACCGATGACCGGACAAGCCCGCCAGCGCCCCGTACGGACGAGTGACTTCCAACCCGTCACTGGCCCAACCGGTCGAGTGACGCGGCGCTCACCGACATCAACAATCGGCGGACCACCTGCCAGACGTACTCCATCTGGGGTCCTGACGAGTTCACTCTCCAGGTCAACAGCTTCAACGGGGCCGTCCGAGTCGGAGACCCGGTAGTCATGCAGGGGCGCAACTCGGCGTCAACCCGGTCGACTTCTAGGTACCGGGACCTCTGTGCCCTGGTAAGTACGCCGCGGGTCGGTCCGTCGTTGCCGCGGGCCGGACCTTGGGCCATCCGGCTGGGTATGCCAGCCAGCCGGATGGCCCGAGCTGATGGCTCGCTCGCGGGCAGCCGTTTACTGCAAGCGAGCCATCGGCGTGAGCCTGCGCCGGCCGCACCGGCCCTGACAACACGTTTCAGCCGACGCTGAAACCTCGAAGCGGCCGCCGCCAGGTCAAGCGGAAGACTTCAGGGCGTCATATGACGCGAACTCTTCTTCTAGCCGACTTGGCGGTGCGGGTGGGTCGGGGACGACCGGACTGGCCTCGGGCGGCGACGTGGAGGCCGGCGCAATGTGTTAAAAATGTAAGACATTCTTTTATTGGAGTTTCCCGTGACTGATGAAGGTTTGCCGCCCAATCTGGCCTCGTCCCCGCAGATCGACACGTCCGTGTCGCATTCCGCGCGGATCTGGGATTACTGGCTCGGCGGGAAGGACAATTACCCGGTCGACCGGGAAGTGGGCGACCGGATCTCGCAGATGCTGCCGGATATCATCAAGCACGCCCGCGCCGACCGGATGTTCCTTGGGCGGGCGGTGCGGTATCTGGCGGGCGAAGCCGGGATTCGGCAATTCCTTGATATCGGGACGGGGCTGCCGACCGTGGATAACACGCACGAGGTCGCTCAGCGGGTCGCGCCGGACTGCCGGATCGTGTACGTCGACAACGACCCGCTCGTGCTCGTGCACGCCCAGGCGCTGCTGTCCTCGGCACCGCAGGGAGCGACCGACTACCTGCACGCCGATCTGCGTGACCCGGCCGACGTGCTGGCGGGCGCGGCGCGGACGCTCGATCTGACCAAGCCGGTCGCGATCACGATCCTCGGGGTGCTGTGGCACATCACCGATGACCAGGAGGCGCGGGCGATTATCGGGCGGCTCATGGCGGTCGTGTCATCGGGCAGTTACATCGCGATCGCGCATCCGACGCTGGAGGTGACCGGTCCGAAGATGGCCGCTGCGATCGACTACTGGAACGCGCACGGCACGCCGGCGGGCACGCACCGCAGTCCGGCCCAGATCGCTAGCCTGCTCGATGGCTTGGAGCTGGTCGAACCCGGCGTGATCTCCTCGACCAGGTGGCGGCCGGAAGCGACCCCGTTCGGCGAGCCTGAGGCGATCGACCAGTTCTGCGCGGTGGCGAGGAAGCCGTGATCGCAGCCCGACTGGGTGACACTTTCTGGGTCGCTTGAGCGTTGGTGTAGGCGTGTGTGGATCCCGGATGTGTGAAGAACACTGGGCATGAGCGACCTGTTCTGGCCCGAGGCTGATGTCCAAGCCGCGCCGAGCCGGGCCGGGGCGACGGCGGCGCGGATGGTGCTGGCCACGGCGCTATCCAGGCTGCGTACCGGCGCCGGTCTTTCCGCAGGTGAGGCCAGTGCGGTGACCGGCGTGCCGGTGCCGTTGATCACCGGCATGGAGCTCGGCCAGGCGACCGTCCGACTCTGGGACGTGGCCGGGCTGTACTCCGCGTACGGGGTCAGCGACCTGGCGGAGCGGACGACTCTGCTGGGATTAGCGCATCGGGCGAACGGCTCAGAGTGGTGGCATTCCTACCGGGATGTGATCCCGGCCTGGTTCGAGCACTACCTGGGACTTGAGCAGGCGGCGAGCCTGCTCCGCTGCTACGCCGGGCAGGTGATCCCGGCGCTGTTGCAGACACCCGACTACTCGCGCGCGGCGGTGGCGGTCAACCACTCCGAAGCGAGCGAGGCCGACCGCAAACGGCGAGTCGAGCTGTCCCTGCGCCGCCAGCAGATCCTGCGAGGCGAATCGCCTGCGAGGTTGTGGGCGGTGCTCGATGAGGCGGCGCTGCGGCGATCGCCCGGCTCGGTCACCGCGATGCGCGGCCAGTTGCGGCACCTGATCGAGCTGTGCGAGCTGCCGCACGTGACGATCGCCGTGCTGCCATTCCGGGCCGGGGCCCATCCCGCGATCACCGGCGGGCCGCTGGTCGTGCTCAGGCTGCCGGACCGGGAGCTGCCCGATGTTGCCTACCTTGAGCAGCTTGGTGGCAGCAAGTACTTCCAGGATCCCGCCTACCTGGACTTCTTCCGGCACATTCTGAACCAGGTCGCGCTGCAGGCCGAGTCCGCCGGGCAGGCCGTCCGGGTCCTCAGACAGATCCTGGCCGAGATCTGAGCGGCGGCCGACTGGGCCGCCGCCGGCGGAGCTGAATTCTGGTTCGGCGGGCTGTCATTGGGTGTTAATTAAACTGCCTGCGCGCGCCGATCTAACGTGCAACGGTATATTGTGGTCGGCGCCGACACGGCGAAAGCAGGGGGTTAGGGAAGCTAGTTAGTGCGGTTCGAGCGAGTGCGCATACCTGTTCCAGCTAGTGCGGTCCAGATCGTCACGGAGAATGACCAGATGGGCACGATGAAGGACGAGTTCCTTGTGGCGCTGCGCGAATTCCAGGCCGACTGCGGCGGGCCATCTTTCCGCACCTTAGCTCGGATCTCCGACACCCTGAAAGCCCTGTACCAGCCTCCGGTCGATCCCGAGTGCGAGCTGCACGGGCTGTCGCCCGCCACGATGTCTGAGGTGCTGTCGGGCAAAAGGCAGGGTCCGCCGTCGTTCGACTGGGTCGCCAGTTTCGTGCTGTCTTGCCAGCGGTTCGCCGTGCGGGATCGGCTCGCCCGGCGGGACCAGGGCACCACGATCCTGGCTCACTGGGCCGCCATCTATGCGACGCATGTCGAGGAGCGGCGTGCGGCCGCGCTCGATGCGGTTGCTCCCGGCGCGGTTGCTCCCGGTGCCGGGCGTGAGGTGCCTGCGGCCTATCGGATCCCGGCGGATCAGGAAGAGTTCGTCTCGACTCACGGTCCGCACGGACAGGTGCTGCTGGCCCGGGCTCAACGCGGGCATCCGCACGCCAGGTACTGCGTAGCGCTGCTGCTCGCGACCGACCCGGCCCGTACCGGCGAGGCGGCCTGGCTGCTGATCGAGGTGGCGAGCACCGGGCATGCGCTAGCGCTCGACTTGCTCGACGCCCAGCGCGACGTGGTCGCGGCCGACGGCGTTGGTGCCGCGGACGGTGCCGGCGCGCTGGTAGCGGCGGAGATGGTGGCGCCGGCTGTCGTGGGCGGGGGAGATCTGTCTCCCTATGCCGCCGCCGAGCATGCGTATGAGCTCGCCTGCAAGGCCTGGGAGCGAGGCGCCGCCGACGAGGCGTACACGTTCTGCCGGGCCGCCGCTCGGGGCGGGGTTCCGCAGGCGACGCTGGGGTTGGCGCAGACGCTGCTGGCCGGAATCGACCCCGAGGCCGCCTCGTGGCTTGGGACGCTGGGCCGGGAGCGAGCCGTTGGCCGGCATCGGGCGGACCAGGCGTAGCTGTCAGCTCGGTCAGCCCAGCCTGTATCGGTCGGCCAGCCTGTATCGGTCGGCCCAGCCTGTATCGGTCGGCCCAGCCTGTATCGAGGCTCGGCTCGGTGGGTATGGAGTCAGCGACCCTGCCTCAACCCCCGAAGGAGCAGCGATGGCGTCGACCCAGGTGAACGAGCGGATTCTGCTTGAGGCCGGGGACGCCGGCGATCCTGGCCTGGTCAGGAGGCTGGTCGAGGCTCCGGCTGGCGCTGCGTTTGATGGCGTTGCCGGGGCTGGCGGCGAACTGTGGTTCGTGATCGCGGGCTCAGGACGCCTCGACTGCGACGGTGGCGCCGCGCTGGAATTCGGCGCGGACTTCGGCCTGCTGGTACCGCCGGGGCTGAGCTACCGGGCGCAAGCTGACGGGGAGACCGGCCTGCGGCTCGATGTGGTGGTGCTGCCGAGCTCGGCGGCGATGGAGGGGACGTTGTCGCCCCTGGCCAGGGAGCTGGCGGGCTGCGCTGTCGAGATAACGGGGGACCGGCATTTCCGGGTGCTGTTCGGTCCGGGCAGCGATTGCTCGGTGGCGACTCAGTTCGTAGGCGAGATTCCGCCGGGACGCGCTCCGCTCCACAGCCACCCCTATGACGAGACGGTCCTCGTGCTCGCTGGTGAGGGCACCTTGCACCTGGGCGGCCTCGACGAGGAGACGGCCCCGCTGTCACCTGGGACCTGCACCCATCTGCCACCAGGCCGGCCGCACTGCCTGGAGAACACTGGCACGACCACGTTGCGCGTGCTGGGCGTCTTCCACCCGGCCGATTCCCCAGCCTCGAAGCTCCCGTCGTAGGCAGGCTTTCGGCCGCCGCACCTCTGGCAGTCCGGCGAGACGAAGTCAACGCGTGATGAGGCCGGCGAGTGAGCGGGAGTGGCGCGGTGGGCTTTGCCGGAGCCGGCCGCCGCCCTGGTGATCCGGCGGGGAACTGCACCGGAGCCTCCGTGGTGTAGTTGCTTCCCGGGAAGTAACTACACCAGGTGGGCAACGGTGCAGCCGGGCTACACCAGGGAGGCAGCGGTGCAGTAGTTTCCCGGGACGGAACTGCACCAGAGAGGCTCCGGTGCACCTGGTCGGCGGCCAGCCCGCGCACGTGACTCCGGATCCGGAACCTGGTGCCCGCAACCCGATTGGCAATCTCCACGCAGGGGTTACCTCGCGTGGAGATAAGCTCAAGGTTGCTTTATCTGATCTGCCGCCCGCTCAAGCCACAAACTGGAATCCCCGCCCATGGCCGATCGCCAGCACGCCGCAGCGAAGTACATGGCGACCGTGTCGAGCCCGGCCGGGATTTATGACTATTTGCTCGGCGGGGTCAATTTCTCTCCGGCCGATCGTCTGGCCGCCGAGAAGGCGCTCGCGATCGTGCCCGAGACCCGGGCCGCCGCGCGGGATAACCGGGCCTTTCTGCAGCGGGCCGTTCGGTACCTGGCGGAGCGGGGCGTTCGGCAGTTCATGGATATCGGGTCGGGCTTCCCGGCCGTGGGTTCGGTCCACGAAATAGCTCAGGAATACTTCGAGGATCCGCATGTGGTCTACGTCGACTACGACCCGGCGGTGGCCGCGCGTAGCCAGCGGCTGCTCGCTTCGCCCAATACCGTCGTCACCGTCCATGACCTGAGGCGGCCGATCGAGATCATCAACGATCCCGAGGTGCTGCGGCTGATCGACTGGACGCAGCCGGTAGCCGTTCTCATGGTCGCGATTCTGCATTTCGTCACCGACGAGGAGAGCCCCGCCGACCTGGTCGCGGCCTTCTCCGAACTCATGGCGCCAGGAAGCTACCTCGTTCTCTCGCACGTTTCGGTCGGGGGGCGGCCAGAGCGGGCAGAAGATGCGGCCAGGGCCTGGGACCAGTCGCGGTCACCGATCAGCTTGCGGACGGCCAGTGAGGTTAGGGAGCTGTTCGCCGGCTTCGAGGTCATCCCGCCCGGCCTGGTGACGACCCGGGAGTGGGGCACCGCCGAGCCAGGACCAGAAGGCCAGGCCAAGGTGCTGGCAGGCGTGGGCCGGCGCCCCTGAGCCAAGAGCCGCCGCCCCTGAGCCAAGAGGGGGAGAGTAGGCGCGGCGGCATGGGTACTAGTGGGGTGTGAGAACTGACTTGCCGATTTGCGCGACGTGCGGGGTTCAGTACGGGGGTGCCAGGCAGGACTGCCCGATCTGCCTCGACGAGCGACAGTACGTCGGCTGGGGCGGGCAGCGCTGGACCTCGCTAGCCGAACTGCAGGCGATCGGCCATCGGGGCCTGGTCGCTGAGGAAGGGCCGAACGTCATCGGAGTCGGCGCTGACCCGGCGACGGCGATCGGGCAGCGGGCGCTGCTAGTCCGCACAGCGGCCGGCAACGTGCTGTGGGACATGATCACCTACCTCGACGATGATCTTGTCCAGCAGATCAATGACCTCGGCGGGGTCAGCGCGATCGCGGTCAGCCATCCGCACTTTTACGGATCGATGATCGAGTGGGCGCATGCGTTCGACGCTCCGGTCTACATTCACGAAGCCGACCGGCAGTGGGTGGCCAGGCCCGATGAGTCGGTCGTGTACTGGAGCGGCGCCACCCGCTCGCTCGGCGACGGGGTCACGCTGATCAACGCGGGCGTGCACTTCGACGGCGGGCAGGTGCTGCACTGGGCCGACGGCGAAGACGGCAGCGGAGCGCTGTTCTCCGGCGACATCTTCACGGTGGTGAGCGACCGCCGCTGGGTGAGCTTCATGTACAGCTACCCGAACCACATCCCGGAGCGGCCGCGAATCGTCCGGCGGGCACTGTCGCTGATGGAGCCCTACAGTTTCAGCCGGGTCTACGGCGCCTGGTGGAACCGGATCCTCGACGCCGACGGTGCGGCCGCGATCCGGCGATCCGCCGACCGCTACCTGAAGTTCGCCCTGGATGACGGGTAACGATGACGGGTAACACTGCACGACGGATAAAGAAGGGCGCGTGGCCGACCCGAGCCAGGGCGTGTGGTGGCCCTCTCGAAGTGGTATTACCGCTTACTGTCTACGGAAGACAAATAACGTAGGTACTCAATACGCAGTACAACGAACACACCGGCTGAGTGAGTGGTAGGCGGATAGACCATAGACCGATTGCCTGCAACCTGTTACGAACCGACACTTTGGTGAGTCGGCCACGACGCTTGCCTTTAGTCTAGCTCGACTAGCTCCGTCTTGTTTGCCTGATTAATCGCCTGCTTGACGCGCTGCGCGAACTCACCGATCTGGTCGATGTGGTCCCACTGCTCGCGGCGCTGCAGGCCGTAGTCGGTCACCTCGACCACGTCGTGGCCAAGCAGCTCGATCTCCTCGACCTTCAGGCCCTTGTCGCTGAACGACTCGTGCTTGCGCTCGACCTTCTTGATGATCCGGTACTTGACCCAGTCCTCGCCGGTGTCGTACACACCGACATCGTCGGCCCGCAGCGGAACGGCCCGCGCCGCCTGCTCAAGCTTCGGAATCGCGTCGTCCTTCAGCACGAGCAGCTCAGGGATCGACAGCGTGCGGACGCTGCCGTCGAGATCGGTGATCTCGGCCCGAGCCTGCTGGTTCGTCCGCGAGATCCGCAGCGCGAGCAACTGGTCCTCGCGCAGGATCTCGGCGATCCGGTCCCGGCACTCCTGGACCGTGTACTGCCGGCTGGTTGACTTCTCAGTGCCCGGCTCAGGCCGGTAAGCCTGATCGCCCTCAAGCACCTTCGTCCGGTAAGAACGCCGCTCGTTACCGGCCAGGCCCAGCCGGTTGACCCAGCTCTGCAGGTCCGCCGAGAGCTTCTTCCGCCGGTTGAACGCGTCGCCCAATGTCATTGCCACGGACCGGAACAATACCGGCTAGATCGCCCGGTGTCGCTCGGATTTGTTCGGCGGCATTCCGGCGTAGCTCGACCGAGGCTCGTGAAAGCGGCGCGACCGACTGGTTCGAATGGTTATAGACCTGTTCTGCTTGACTTTAGCTGTGCTTCCTGCGCGATCGCCAGGTTGTCTCTAGCGGCCCCGGTATCTGGATGATCGGAGCCGAGCATCCGCTCGCGGTCGGCGACCACCCGCCGCAGCAACGTGATTGCCGTAGCGACGCCACCGGCCTCGAAGTGATCAGCCGCCAGGTTGTACCGTGAGGTCACCGTGTCCGGGTGGTCGCCGCCGAGCACTCGGGCACGGTCGGCGAGCACTTGCTCGTCCAGCGCGATCGCTTCCTGCAGCCGCCCAGTTGCCCGGTACGTCGCGGCCAGATTGCTTCTGGCGGTCAGCGTGTCCGGGTGATCGCCTTTCGTCTTCGCGAAGCTGGCCGCGACGGCCTCGAACTGTGGCAGCGCCAGATCGGGCCGCCCGGCCTCGTTGCACGCGTGGGCGAGGTTGTTCCGCGCGACCAGTGTGCGGCGATGATCGCTGCCGAACTGCCGCTCAAGTTTTTCGACGGCTAGCTGGAGCCGATGCAGTTCCTCAGGCTAGGCCGCCGTTCTTGGGGTTGTCCAGGGGAACGCCGGGTTCGTCACCAGCGCCGCGAGCAAGTCGAAGGCATTCAACGTGGCGTACCGCCGCCAGGCGCCACGATCGACTCCGACTCCGGCTGTGGCATCTAGGTCCCTCTTGCGCTCATCCGCGAGGTCGGAGATCCCCCGCACCACGAGTATGTCGGTCTGCTTGCTGGGGGAGACCATCCGGGCGGCACCGCCGGCTTCCATCTCCAGTGCGCCCGGGAACCGGTTGTGCTGGCGCAGCCACTGAGCGAACGCCTCACCCGCCCCGATCGCATCGCCGTCGGCAAGCGGCGCGATCAGGTAGTCGGGCTCGGACCGGGCCAGGTCTGATGCCGCCGGCAGTCGCCTGGCGGACCGTCGCTGCCAGGCCTCGAACCCGTCGTCCAGGTACCGGAAATTGTGCGCGTACGTAACCAGGTCGCGGCTGGCCACCCAGGAGGCACTGCCGACCTCGAAGCTATCGTGACCCGAACCAGCGTTCGTCGCCCTTGCCGCTACCAGGTACTCATCGACCGACGACGCGATCACCACATCACCGAGGCGAAGCCCTGGATCAAGCGCTCCCGCGATCCCGACCGCGGCCAGCACCCCGAACTCGAACCGGTCAAGCAGTCGGGTGGCCGCTACCGCCGACCCGGTCAGCCCCAGGTCGAACAGGACCAGCGCCAGCCCGCGCAACCTGGTTCCGGACACGGTAAACGGATGCAGGTAATAGCCGCCGTCGTTTATAGGAGCACCGAATTCGAAGACCTCTCTGGCGAGGTCGAATTCCTCCCGCAGCGGAATCAGCAACCCCAGGTCAAAGTCCCAGCCCATGACGGCTACCGCGGGTCGCGGTTCTTCATCGGTCGATGCCCGCAAGGCGGTTCGAGTATTTTCGAAGGCGAGTTCCAGGTTGGTGTTGTCGCCGACTAGGCGGAGAATTTCCTCGGCGCGCTGAGATACCTCCAGTGCTTCCTTAAGGCGCCCTGCCTCGATCAATGTCGCGCTGAGGGTATTCAGGGTTCTCCCCTGAGCCGATCGGTCGGGAATGTGGGCGTAGCCGTCGGCCGCTCGGCCGAATGCATCGATCGCTTCGTCCAAACGTTCGGATGCCCGCAGCGCTTCGCCGAGATGAAACCAGGTCAGAGCGGTGCTGGCCTCGTCATCGATCAGCTTATAGGAGGATCGCGCGATATGGAGTGCCAGAATAGCGGATTCCCATTGACTCGATTTCATCCGGATTCGGGCGACCCGCAGCTGGGCATCGGCGTGGTTTTGGTAGTCGCCAAGCTCCAGGAACATTGAAGCAGCATTCATGAGCGCACTGGCTGCTTCCTCGTCGCGGCCGTCGTGTTCATAGGAGTCGGCCAGGGAGAGCCAGGCCAGCGCTTCGTCGTGAGGGCGTCCGGCCTGGTGAGCCTGGGTTCGGGCGACGGTATATCTCGCTACGGCGGTGAAACTACGGGCCTGTCGAGTAGCAATATCTCCCAGAGTCATGTCGCAGGCGAAAAGTTGGGCTTCGTCCTGCAGCCTGGTGAAGATGTCCTTGGCTTCCTCGGCTGAGGATTCGGCATCGTCGAAGGATGATTGGCTCATCAGCCACTGTGACTGGCTGAGCAGTGCCGATCCGAGTTGCGCGTCATATTCCGGTCCCGCGTGGCGGAACAACTCAATCGCTTCGTCGTAATAGTAACTTGCCAGTTCATGGTTATCGGCATATAGCTCGGCCAGCGTGAGCAGGCCGAGGGAGAGAACCGGCCAGATGCTAGCCGGGGCCGCGCCTTGACGGTATAGGCCGACGGCCTCTTCGAGGTTGCGGCGTGCCCCGTCGTAATTGCGGGCGCGGTATTGCAGGTTGCCGAGGTCGAGCAGTGCCTCTGGAAAGAGGCCGACCCTATCTTCGCTCCGCAACTGAGCGACTGTGTCCTCGGCGATCATGATCGCTTGGTCGAGATCACCTCGGTCGGCGTAGAGCCTGCTCAGGGCGATCAAGGCCTGCGCCAGTTTGTTCTGGTCGCGTACTTCCTTGGTCTGCTCGCTGAGCTGGCGATATAGCCCAACGGCCTCCTCCGCCGCGTTGATAGCCTGATCGAGGTTGTAGGCCGTTTCCGGGTGGCTGGCTAGCTGGATCAGGGCGTCAGCTCGCTGACGGGCGGATCCAACCTGAGGGACTGAAGACGGCGCTGCCGTCGCCGTATCTGGAACTTGGTACCCACCACCGACGACCTGTAGGTCGGCGAGGTTAGCCCCGGTGAAGATGAGCCCTTGGCGAATCAGGGTCGACACGGGACTCGGCAAAGCCGCTTCGGCGAGGTTGGCCTCGGAGAAGTCGACATCGATGAGGATCGCATGATCCAGCCGGGCTCTGGCGAGGTTGGCGCCTCGCAACGAGACGCGCTCGAGCCGGGCCGAACTCAGATCCGCCAGGGCGAGGTTGCTGCCATCGGCGTCGCAACGGACCAAACTCGCGGCGACCAGATTGCATTCGCTTAGGTCGAGATTCCGAAGATCAGCCTGACCGAGTTTGACATCGCTCAGGTTGAGTAGCCCGGTCCGGGGCAAGGTGCCGATGAGTGTCAGCGCCGCCTGGAGGTCACGGCCGATCCGGTCGATCGTTGAGGTGGCGCGGGCGCTGAGCATGAGGCAGAGTTCTTCGACGATCGCGCTGGTGTCGGTGCCGGGGAGCTGGGCCAGTACAGCCAGCGTGTTCACCGCGCCCAGCCTGACTCCGGCGCTGTCGTCATACAGCGCCGTGAGGGCGCTGGCCAGTTCGTCCTGGGCGTTCGCCGTGGGCCGGTCGGCTAGGCGGGCGCGCATCGCTACGTACCAGTCGGGGCTGAGGCGTTCGGTTTTGGCGCCGGTCTGGACCTCGTCCAGCCAGGACTGGGCTCGGGCTGGGTCGATGAAGCTGAGGGCGGTTAGCTGCTGCGCCTGCTCCAGCTCAGGCTGGGCGGTCCAGGTCGGGGTGCTCTGGGTGTACTGCTCGAGCAGCAACGCGACCTGGCGGACGCGTT
>DASYAT010000132.1:0-12459 GCA_036501205.1 Streptosporangiaceae bacterium
GGCACGGCGAGCCCGCCCCGGCCGACCGGGTGCTCAAGGCTACCCGCGGTCGCCTGTTCTGACTAGCGGCGCCATAACGGCACCGACCTCGTAAGTCCCCCGTTATCCCCACAGCTAGCAGCTACCCGGCAAACGCCGCTAGAAACGCTAACGGTAAAGCCTGTGCCCGAGCTGTGGCCTAGACGTGGGCGGGGGCCGTCAGGCGGTTGCGGGGGCCGACATTCCTGGCGGGCCGTAGGCGGCCAGGGCGCGGCGGAGGCGGTCGCGGCCGCGGTGCAGGCGGGACATGACTGTGCCGATCGGGGTGCCCATCATGGCCGCGACCTCGCGGTACGGGTAACCCTCGATGTCAGCCAGGTAGACGGCCGTCCTGAAATCCTTCGGCAGGTCACGCAGCGCGCGCAGGACCTCGGAGTCACCTAGGTGGTCGAGCGCCTCGGCTTCGGCCGAGCGGGCCACCTTAGACGGATCGGTGCCCTGCTGCCACTCATCCTGCGACTCGGGCACCGTTGCCAGGGCGGGCTCGCGCTTGGTCTTGCGGTAGCTGTTGACGAAAGTATTCGACAAGATCTTGTGCAGCCAAGCGCGCAGGTTGGTACCGGGCTTGAACTGGTGAAACGCCGTGTAAGCCTTGGCCAGCGTCTCCTGGACCAGGTCCTCGGCGTCGCTGGCATTGCGGGTCATCCGGAGGGCGGCTTGATAGAGCTGGCCCAGATACGGGCGCACCTGCTCCTCGAATCCAGCCTGCGGATTAGCAGGCAAGGCAGCAGGGGTCACAGCGTCGGCCCGGTCCTTGCCGATGACCCTCACCCCCACGAACTCCGATGCCCCGCCGACTGCTACCTGGCCTCAATGATCCAATCAAATTTGAGGTCAGTACAGCACCCGGCGTCAATCAATTAACCTACCACGCTGATAGGCCGCGGCAAGATAACGGTGTGTCTCGGACATATCCGGATAGTGAGGACTGCGACGTGTGGCTGGGGAGCTAGATCCAGCTGCTGAACCACATTCGCTGGCGCCAGAACTCATACGGCAGCACCTGCGCCGTGAGCACCGGGTACATGAACGCGAAGTTGGCGAGCACCAGCAACATATAGGCGCCGACGATCACGGCGCCGACGGCTCTTCGACCGGGGGTGGCATCCACAGGGCCGATGATCAAGCCAAGACACAGCGTGATCGCTATCACCAGGAACGGCAGGAACGCGACCGCGTAGAAGTAATACTCGGTCCGGTTGTCGTGCCAGGCGAACCACCACCACGGCAGCCAGCCCGCGGCGACCCCGACCAGTACGGTGCCCGCTCGCCAGTCCCGGCGGGCGATCCACCACACCAGGCAGAACACGATCGCCGCCATCGATGCCCACCAGATCGCCGGCGTGCCGATCGCGAGCACCTCTTGCGAGCAGGAGCTGGCCCCGCAGCCCTTAGGCGCGGTGTAGAAGAACGAGACCGGCCGGGCGAGCGCCAGCCAGCCCCACGGCTCGGACGTGTAGCCCGCATGCGAGCTCAGGCCCAGACCGAAGCCCAGCATGGACTTCTGGTACTGGTACCACGAGTCGAGCGTGGACCAGATCGGCGTGTGATTGCCGACCAGCGCGGCCCAGTTCCGGTCGTAGCCAAGGCTGCTCGCGAACCAGCCCGACCAGGACGCGGTGTACGCGGCGAACGGGATCACGCCAAAGACGAGCGGCAGCCACTTGGCATCACTGCGAAAAACGCCGGCCACGCGGTCGCGATAGCCGACGGCACGGCGCGCGCCGAGGTCCCAGGCGATCGACATGATCGCGAAAGCGAACAGGAACCAGAGGCCGTTCCACTTGGACGCGCAGGCGAAGCCGAGGAAGACGCCGGCCAGCACCCGCCGCCATCTGATGCCCAGGGCTGGCCCGCCACCGGATAGATCGATCCCGGCGATCCCGGCTCCGGCCTCACCGGCGGCCACGGCCGCGTCGGCTAGCCGGGCCCGCGTCGCGTCCCGGTCCAGGACGAGCATGCCGAAGGCGGCGAGAACCCAGAACATCACGAAGATGTCGAGGATCGCGGTGCGGCTGAGCACCAGCTCAAGGCCGTCCAGCGACATCAGCAGGCCGGCGATGCAGCCGAGCATCGTGGACCTGGTCATCCGCCGGGCGATCCGGCTGATCAGCAGGATCGACAGCGTGCCGAGCACCGCGACCACGATGCGCCAGCCGAACGGGGTAAGCCCGAAAAGCCACTCGCCGGCCGCGATCATCACCTTGCCGAGCGGCGGGTGCACTACGTACTCGCCCGTATTGGTCAAGATGTTCGTATGGCCATGGGCCAGCAAGTGGTCGACGAAGTTGCGGTTCTTGGCGCTGTCGACCGCGTTCAGCTCGACGCCGTGCTTCAAGATGCCGTAGGCGTCGGGCACGTAATAGGTCTCGTCGAACACCACCGCGTGCGGCGTGCCCAGCCGGTAGAACCGGAGGAAGCCGCCGAACAGCATCACCAGCAGCGGCCCGGCCCAGCCCCAGATCGAGGCGGGCGGCATCGGCGGCACCAGCCGGTCGCGCAGCGACACCGCTCCCCGGGTCCAGGTGCTAGCCGGCGCCGAAGCGTCCGCTCCAACGTCGCCAATCCCGATCGGCGGCGCAAACCCGAATGATCTCATCGCAGTTCATCGTAGGGCCGGCAGGCAATAGCGTGGGCAGCGATGAATACGGACACAGGGGGCTCTGAGGGAGCGCTGATCCTCGCTGGAGTTCCGATCGGGAGGCCGGGGGATGCGTCGGCGGCGCTGATTGAGGCGCTGGGCAAGGCGCAGGTTATTGCCGTCGAGGACACCAGGCGGCTGCGGCGGCTGGCGGCCGGGTTGGAGGTGCAGGTCAGCGGCCGGCTGGTGTCCTTTTACGAGGATGTCGAGGCCGCTCGGGTGCCTGCCCTGATCGACGAACTCAGCTCAGGGCACGATGTGCTGCTGATCACCGACGCCGGAATGCCGTCGGTCAGCGATCCCGGCTACCGGCTGGTCACCGCTGCTATCGAAGCCGGGGTGACGGTGACAGTGCTTCCCGGGCCGTCGGCGGTCACCGCCGCGCTGGCGGTGTCCGGGCTGCCGTCGGACCGGTTCTGCTTTGAGGGGTTCCCGCCCCGCAAGGCCGGCGAGCGAGCCAGGAGGTTCGCCGAGCTGGCTAGCGAGCGCAGGACCATGGTGTTCTTCGAGTCGCCGCGTCGGCTGGGGGTGACCTTGACCGGCCTCGGCGGCGCTTTTGGTGCCGACCGTCCCGCCGTCGTCTGCCGGGAGCTGACCAAGACCCACGAGGAGATCCTCAGGGGCTCCCTGGGAGAGCTGGCCGAATGGGCGACAAAGAAAGAAGTCCTGGGCGAGATCACGGTCGTCGTCGGCGGTGCGCCCGATCCGCGAGCCGCCGCCGGGACCATCGACCCGGGCGAAGCCGCCGAGGAGGTCGCCGCCGCCGAGGCCGCCGGTATGACCCGGTCCGAGGCGATCGCCGCTACCGCGGTCAAGCTGGGGCTGCGCAAACGCGAGGTGTACGACGCCGTCGTGGCAGCCAAGCACGCTAAGAGCTCTTAACTTTGGCTCTAGGCTTAAACCCATGTCGTCAACAGAAAGCCGTCACATCCTGGCCGCGCCCGCGTGGCCGTACGCCAATGGGCCCCGTCACATCGGGCACGTCTCCGGATTCGGGCTGCCCTGCGACATGTTCTCGCGCTACCACCGGATGGCGGGCGACCAGGTTCTCATGGTCAGCGGCACTGACGAGCACGGCACCCCGATTCAGGTACAGGCCGACGCCGAGGGCGTCACCGCCCGCGAGCTGGCGGACCGGTACAACCGGGTGATCGCCGAGGACCTGACCGGTCTTGGCATGTCCTACGACTTGTTCACCAGGACCACCACGCTGAACCACTACGCGGTGACCCAGGAGATCTTCAAGGGCCTGTACGACAACGGCTACATCTTCGCTAAGACCGCGCTCGGGGCCGTCTCGCCGTCGACCGGCCGCACGCTGCCCGACCGCTACATCGAGGGCACCTGCCCGATCTGCGGCTACGACGGCGCGCGCGGCGACCAGTGCGACAACTGCCAGAACCAGCTGGACCCGATCGACCTGATCAACCCGCGTTCGAGGATCAACGGCGAGACCCCGAAGTTCGTCGAGACCGAGCAGTTCTTCCTTGACCTGCCCGCGTTCGCCGACGTGCTGGGTACCTGGCTGCAGTCCAAGAGCGGTCAGTGGCGGCCGAACGTGCTCAAGTTCTCGCTCAACCTGCTCGGTGACCTGCAGCCGCGCGCCATCACCCGAGACCTGGACTGGGGCGTCCCGATCCCGCTGGACGGCTGGCTTGACCGGGCCGACAAGCGGATCTACGTGTGGTTCGACGCCGTGATCGGGTACCTGTCGGCCTCGATCGAGTGGGCTCGGCGCTCCGGTGACCCGGACGCGTGGCGCGCCTGGTGGCAGTCGCCCGATGCGCAGGCCTACTACTTCCAGGGCAAGGACAACATCGTCTTCCACTCCGAGATCTGGCCCGCGATGCTGCTCGGTTACAGCGGCAAGGGGGCCAAGGGCGGCCAGCCGGGTTCGCTCGGCGCGCTGAACCTGCCCACTGAGATCGTCTCCTCTGAGTACCTGACCATGGAGGGGCGCAAGTTCTCCTCGTCCCGGTCGATCGTGATCTACGTGCGCGATTTCCTGTCCCGCTACGACGTGGAAGCGCTGCGGTACTACGTCGCGGTCGCGGGGCCTGAGAGCCAGGACACGGACTTCACCTGGAGCGAGTTCATCCGGCGCAACAACGACGAGCTGGTGGCTAACTGGGGCAACCTGGTGAACCGGAGCGTCTCGTTCGCAGCGCGCAACATCGGCGAGATCCCCGCTCCTGGCGAGCTGAAAGACACCGACCTCGCGATCATGGAGCGCTCCCGCAACGCGTTCGCCCAGATCGGCGAGTCGCTCTCGAAGTCGCGGTTCAAGGCCGGAATCACCGAGACCATGCGCACGCTCGCGGAGGCGAACAAGTACCTGTCCGATGAGGCACCCTGGAAGCTGCGCGAGTCCGACCCGGAGCGGATGAAGTCGATCTGCCACGTCGCGCTGCAGCTCGTGGACGACGGGAAGACGCTGCTCACGCCGTTCCTGCCGAAGTCGTCGCAGAAGGTCTTCGAGATGCTCGGCGGTGAGGGCAGCTGGGCCGACCAGCCTCGGATCGATGAGGTGAGCGAAGAAGGCGGCCGGGAGTACCCAGTCATCACTGGCACCTACACCGGCCAGGCGGCCTGGCGGTCGGCGCCGGTCAAGGTCGGCGCCAAGCTGGAGACGCCGACGCCGCTGTTCGCCAAGATCGACCCGGCCGTGGTCGACGATGAGCTGGCCCGGCTCGGCGGCTACGACACGTGACCAAGAGCGCTCCCTGGGCTCCGGTGCCGGAGCCGCTCCCGGCGCCGGCGTTCGACTCGCATACGCATCTGGACATGCTGTCCGAGCCGGTCACCGCCGTGATCGAGCAGGCCACGGCGGCGAACATCGTCCGCATGGTGACCGTCGGCTGCGACCTGGAATCCTCACGCTGGGTCGCTGCCCGCGCCGCTGAGCACGCGGAGGTCTACGCGGCGGTCGCGATCCACCCGAACGACACCCTCAGGGCGGAGGCCAGTCCTGGCGGTCGTAACGGCACGCTGGCTGAGATCGCCGAACTCGCGGCGCTGCCTCAGGTGCGCGCGGTCGGCGAGACCGGCCTGGACTACTACCGCGACAACGCCCCGGGCCAAACTCAGCGAGACTGGTTCCGCGCCCACATCGAGATCGCCAAGGCCACCGGCAAGGCGCTGATGATCCATGATCGTGATGCCCATGACGACGTGCTCTCGATTTTGGGAGAAAGCTCTGCGCCGGAGCATGTGATCTTCCATTGCTTCTCCGGCGACGCGGAACTCGCCAAGCGCTGCGCCGACGCCGGCTACGTGATGAGCTTCGCCGGCAACGTCACGTTTCCCAGCGCCGGGAGCCTGCGCGAAGCGGCAGCGGTCGCCCCGGCCGAGCTGATCCTGGTCGAGACCGACGCGCCGTACCTGACGCCAGTGCCTAACCGGGGCCGGCAGAACGCGCCCGCGCAGGTCGCGCACACGCTGCGGGCGATCGCCGAGATCAAGGAGATGGACATCGCCGAGCTCTGCGCGGCTGTGATGGCGACGGGCGAGCGCGTGTTTGGTGCGTGGTCCTAATGGGGGCGTACGAGGGTTCAAGGAGGTCGTCCCCATTGGGGCAACGCAGGGCGCTATCTCGCACTAGCCAAGCCGTTGCGGTTACCAGGGCCGGGTTCGCGCGGCCGCACAGTGCGGGCGGAGATCCGCAGGCGCAGCGAAATCTGTGCGCGGGGATGCGGGCGCCGGTACTCGGGCCGATGCAGGCCAGCCTTGAGGCGCGGACGATCTTCTTCGACGGGCAGGTCCTCGCGGGAATCGAGACTGGCCTGCGGCAGGTCGTTGTGCTCGGGGCCGGTTATGACGACCGGGCGTTGCGGTTCAGGACGCCGCAGGTGCGGTTCTTCGAAGTTGATCACCCGGGCACCCAGGCCGACAAGCGGGCTCGGCTGACCCGGCTGCTCGGCCCTGACGCTGGTCGAGGCCCGGTGCTGGTCGCGGCCGACTTCCGGGTCGATGTGCTGCCTGACGTACTCGCTGCGGCGGGTCATGACCGGGCGGTCGCGACGTTGTTCCTGTGTGAGGGGCTGCTGGTCTACCTAGACGAGCCGGCCACGATCGGACTGCTCGGCGGAGCGCGCGACGTCGCCGCGCCGGGGAGCGTGCTCGCCGCCAGCCTGTCGGTGCACGCCGACGGGCTGGACTCGGCCCGGGTGCTCGAGGTGGCGAACGCGCGGCGGCGTACGGCCAGCGAAGAGCCGTGGCTGACCATACTCCCGGCCGACGCCCAGGCCGCGCTGCTGGCCAGGGCTGGCTGGACGATCACCGCGTCAGTCGACGCCGCCGATCTTGGCACCGGGGCTGCCTCTGGCCGGTCACTGCTGGTGACCGCCGCTGTGCTAGCCCGGGGGGACGACCTCCCGGAACCCCCCGTGGCCAGCTAGCGTGTCCTGGTGACCGAATCTGGCCCGGCGCTGCTCGGCCCGGCCGACATCCGGGCTCTCGCGGCCAGGCTCGACGTGCGTCCGGCGAAGCGGCTCGGCCAGAACTTCGTCATCGACGCGGGGACAATCCGCAAGGTCGTCGCGCTGGCCAAGCTAAGCCCAGACGACGTCGTGCTTGAGGTCGGGCCCGGGCTCGGATCGCTGACGCTCGGGTTGCTCGACGCGGCCGGTGAAGTAATCGCCGTCGAGGTCGATCCAGTCCTGGCGGCTGAACTCCCAGCCACTGCGGCGGCTAGAGCCGGAGACCGTGCCTCGCGGCTCACTGTCATCACGGCCGATGCGGTCACGATCAGCGCAGCGGACCTGCCCGGCGACCCCCCGGTCAGCCTCGTGGCCAACCTGCCCTACAACGTGGCCGTGCCCGTACTGCTGAACCTGCTCGAGGCGCTGCCGACACTCGCGCGCGCGGTCGTCATGGTGCAGGCCGAAGTCGCCGACCGGATCTGCGCGCCGCCCGGCAGCCGGACCTACGGGGTGCCGTCGGTCAAGATCGCCTGGTACGGGAAAGCCCGGCGGGCGGGCACAATATCCCGGACCGTGTTCTGGCCGGTACCGAACGTCGACTCGGCCCTAGTCGAGTTCACCAGATCGACTGTCGAATCCAGCGAATCGGGGGTCAGCCGGACCGACGTCTTCGCTGTGATCGACGCCGCGTTCGCCCAGCGCCGCAAGACGCTGCGCGCGGCGCTCGCGCCCTGGGCCGGGTCCGCCGACGCGGCCGAACGAGTGCTGCGGGAAGCTGGAATCGACCCTGCGCTGCGCGGCGAAGCAATCGGCGTACCGCAATACATCCAGATTGCTGCGGCAGCGCGAGCGGAACGTAGCATCATCGAATCGTGGCGCAAGTGACAACGATCACCAGACCGGCAGGAACCGTTACCGTGCGGGTGCCCGCCAAGATCAATTTGCAGCTGTCGGTCGGGCCGTTGCGCGCCGACGGCTATCACGACGTCGTGACCGTCTATCACGCCGTCGCGCTGTTCGACGAGATCACGGTCTCAGCTGCGGACCGGACCACCGTTGAGCTCACCGGCGAAGGCGAGGGCTCGGTCCCGCTCGGGCCGACCAACCTGGCGGTCAGGGCCGCGGCGGCGCTGGCTAAGGCAACCGGCCGCCGAAGCCGGAGCGCCGCCGGGGGGTCGTCTTCCCGTGCTGGCTCAGCGGGGGGTTCCGGGGGGTCGTCCTCCCGGGCTAGCTCAGCGGGGGGTTCCGGCGGGTCGTCCTCCCGGGCTAGCTCAGCGGGGGGTTCCGGCGGGCCATCGCCCCGGGTTAGCTCAGCGGGATCCTCGCCTCGAGCCAGTAGCGCGGGCGCGTCTTCCGGCCGGGGCGCCGCCGCCGGGGGGTCCGCCCGGAGCGGCACGGGCGTGAAGATCGAGATCCGCAAGCGGATCCCAGTCGCGGCTGGGCTAGCTGGCGGGAGCGCCGACGCGGCGGCGACCCTAGTCGCCTGCAATGAGCTATGGCGCACCGGGCTGTCGATCAGCGAGTTGTCCGAGATCGCCGCCGGGCTCGGCAGCGACGTGCCGTTCGCCCTGAGCGGCGGGACCGCGGTCGGAATCGGCCGGGGTGAGCAGCTAACCACGGCGCTCGCGACCGGAAGCTACGACTGGGTGCTCGCGTTCGGGGCGACCGGCCTGGCCACGCCCGACGTATACGCCGCGTGCGACCGGCTGCGGGCGGCCAGGAGCACCGGCGACGGCGGAGCGGGGGTTAAGCCGCCCGAGCTCAGCACCGAGCTGATGGCCGCGCTGCGCACCGGCGACCCGACCGAAGTCGGCCCGCTGCTCACCAACGACCTTCAGCCGGCCGCGCTGTCGTTGCAGCCGCTGCTGCGGCGGGCGCTCGCGGCCGGCCGGGAGCACGGCGCTCTTGGCGCGATCGTGTCGGGCTCGGGGCCGACGTGCGCGTTCCTGGCCAGCGACGCCGATGCCGCCAGCGAACTCGCGGTCGGGATTACCGGGGCCGGGGTCTGCCGCGCCGTTGTGCAGGTGACCGGTCCGGCATCGGGAGCTTGCCTGGTTGACTCGGGGATCATTTCGTGAATCTGGTTAGCCTCGAACTCGCGGTCGGGATTACCGGGGCCGGGGTCTGCCGCGCCGTTGTGCAGGTGACCGGCCCGGCATCGGGAGCTTGCCTGGTTGACTCGGGGATCATTTCGTGAACCTGGTTAACCTCGAAGCCGCGGTCAAGGCCTACGGCACCCGAGTGCTGCTCGACCAGGTCTCCCTGGGCGTGGCGGCCGGTGACCGGATCGGCCTGGTCGGCCGCAACGGCTCGGGCAAGACGACGCTCCTGGCGGCGCTCGCTGGGGCGATCGACCTCAATTCCGGGCGATCGACCCGGGGGCGGGACTCGCGGATCGGCTACCTGCCGCAGTCGGAGCGGCTGACGGGGACGGTGCGGGAAATTGTGTTCGGCGATCTGCCTGAGTACGAATGGGCCGCCGACGTCAAAGCCCGGGCAATGCTTTCTGCCCTGATAAAAGATCTTGATCTTGATGCTCGAGCCGATCAGCTGTCCGGCGGCGAGCATCGCCGGGTCGCGCTCGCGGCGCTCTTGCGGGGCAGCTATGACCTGCTGCTGCTCGACGAGCCGACCAACCACCTGGACATCGAGGCGATCGGCTGGCTGGCCGGTTACCTGTCGACGCTCGGTAAGGCCTTCGTCGTCGTGACGCACGACCGCTGGTTTCTCGATGCCGTGTGCGATCGGACCTGGGAGCTGGCCGACGGGCAGGTGTACACCTACGAGGGCGGGTACTCGGCGTACGTGCTGGCCAAGGCGGAGCGAGCGCGGGTGGCGGCGGCCAGTGAGCAGCGGCGGCAGAATCTGATGCGCAAGGAGCTGGCCTGGCTGCGGCGCGGGCCGCCCGCCAGGACCTCCAAGCCGCAGTTCAGGATCGAGGCCGCGACCGCGCTGATCGCCGATGAGCCGGCGCCGCGGGATGGGGTCGAGCTGTCCAGGCTCGCGGCGGTTCGGCTCGGCAAGACCGTGCTTGATGCGGAGGAGCTGACCGTTGGGGTTGGCGATCGGGTGCTGCTGCGGGACGTCTCGTGGCAGCTCGGGCCGGGCGATCGGGTCGGCGTCGTCGGGGTCAACGGGAGCGGGAAGACTTCGCTGCTCCAGGTGCTGGCCGGTTCGGATGAGCCGGTGGGCGGGAAGGTCGTGCGGGGGAAGACGGTGCGGCTCGGGTACCTGACCCAGGAGCCGGCGCCGGTGGATCCTAACCTGCGGGCGCTGGAGGCAGCCGAGAGCGTGCGCGGGTCGGTCCAGATCGGCAAGGGCGTGCTGTCGGCGGGGCAACTGCTTGAGCGGCTCGGGTTCGCGGCCGATCGGCAGTGGACGCCGGTGGCGGAGCTGTCCGGCGGGGAGCGGCGGCGGCTGCAGTTGCAGATGGTGCTGATGGCCGAGCCGAACGTGCTGCTGCTGGACGAGCCGACGAATGACCTGGACATTGAGACGCTTACCGAGCTTGAGGATCTGCTAGATGGGTTCCCGGGGTCGATAGTGGTGGTGAGCCACGACCGGTACTTCCTCGAGCGGGTTACCGATCATGTGCTGGCGCTGGTGGGAGAGAAGCTGGCGTTCCTGCCGGGCGGGGTCGACGAGTACCTGGAGCTGGTCTCGGCCGGGGTCGCCGGCATCTCAGGCCCGGTCGGCCCGGCGGGTGCCGGTGACGGGGGCGCTGCGCGGCCGGCCATTGTTCCCGAGGCCGGCCCAGGCGCGGGCCCGTCCGCGGCCAGGCTGCGCGAGGCCAAGAAAGAACTGACTCGGATCGAACGCCAGGTCCAGCGGCTGACCAGCAAGGAATCCGAGCTGCACGAGGCCCTGGCCAAGGCCGCCGCCGACTACGCCAAGCTGATCGCCCTCGGCGACGACCTGAAGGCGGTCCAAGCCGAAAAGGCCGAGCTGGAAGACCGCTGGCTAGACCTAGCCGAAGAGACCTCCAGCTAAGTCGTATATCTAACATGACTACGTTCGGATATACTGGCCGTGCGGAGGTGGGAATGGCGAAGACGCTGATTGACGTGGATGAAGAGAGCTTGGTCGCGGCGCAGGAGGTGCTCAGGACCGAGACGAAGAAGGACACGGTGAACGCGGCCCTGCGGGCGGTCGCGGCGATGGCGGCTAGGCGCCGGGATCTGGAGCGCCTGATGGCGGGTGGGCTGCCGGACTTGCTGGATGAGCAGGTCATGCGGGGCGCGTGGCAGCGGTAGCTCGCTGTATCGCCGACACCAGCGCCCTGGCCAGGCTCGGGCATCCCGCGGTCGCAGAGGCGATGGGGCCCTTGATCGAAGCTGGGCTGGTGGCTACCTGCGGCGTGGTCGAGTTCGAACTAGGCTGGGCCACGCGTACCAGCGCCGAGTTTGACCGACTGCGGGCGGACCGGAATCTGGGCTACGAGTGGTTGCCGACTCTCGACGAGGACTGGCGGCGCGCCCTGGATATCCAAGCTGAGTTGTGGCGGCGCGGAAAGGTCCGGGCGGTTGGGTTTCCTGACCTCCTGATAGCGGCCGTGGCTGAGCGCGAGCGCGTCACGATCGTGCATTACGACAGCGACTACGAGCACATCGCCGCCGTGACCGGCCAGTCCGTTCGCTGGGTCGTACCTCGGGGCAGCGTTCCTTAGGAGCCTGCGCCGGTCGATCCCGGCCCGCGTGCGTTGGAGGGGCCGAGAGCGTGCGCCGCTCGGTTCGGATCAGTAAGGGCGACCCAGCTTGTCACGATGGCCCCACTGTTCTCATCAGCCGCAGTTGCCGTCGACGCTATCCTCAGGAGACCAGATGAATATGCGCATTCATCCTTGAAAAACCAGATGAAAGCGCATATTCATCTGCCGAGAAAGTTGAATCTTAGCCTTTCTGCGGGATCAATGGGGCGTCTGCGACTATTGTGACTAAGCTGAACAAGCCGAGCCGCTTGGCGCCGGCCTCGACTGGCGTCTAGTCTCGCCCGGGTGCTGGCCGTGGTGGGGTTGGCCGCGCTGCGGTTGTGGCCTTCGGCCGGTGCTGGCCTTGGCCGACGAAGCGACGAGACCGGATGCCGGGCCTGGCGGGGCAGCGTGCGGCCGATCGGCCGGGTCCTGGGTATCAGCCGCCAAGTCATCGGCAGCGATTGTCCCGGCAATCGCTGAATACGTGATTTCGATCGGTTTCTAGATCTTAGTGATCCGGCGTTGTCGGTTTTGGGTTGACAGAGTCGGTAATACTGTCACTGAAATGCTCAGTGACATCTATTTATTTGAAGCTTGGGGCGGCACTATTTATGTCAGTGAAGAAGTTTGGCGCCACCGTTTTAGCTCGGCCGGACGGCGATCGTGGC
>DASYAT010000133.1:0-5140 GCA_036501205.1 Streptosporangiaceae bacterium
CGGCAGGTGGCGCTGAAACTGCTCGCACCGGCGCTGGCCGGGGACGAAGCGTTCCGGCGGCGTTTCGCCCGCGAATCGATGACGGCGGCCGCGGTGGACGACCCGCACATTATCCCGGTGTACAAAGCGGGTGAGGCCGACGGCGTGCTGTTCATCGCCATGCGCTACGTGGGCGGCGGGGACGTGCTGTCGCTGCTTCACCGTGACGGCCCGCTGCCGCCCGTGCGGGTGACGGCGATCATCTCCGCGATGGCATCGGCGCTGGACGCGGCGCATGCGGCCGGGCTGGTGCACAGGGATGTCAAGCCCGCCAACATGCTGCTGGATGTCCGGCCGGGCCATCCCGACCACGTGTACCTGTCGGACTTCGGCCTGAGCAAGGGGTCCTCGGCGGCCAGCGGACTGACCGGTACCGGTCAGTTCCTCGGAACGCTGGACTATACGTCTCCCGAACAGCTAGAAGGCCGTCCGGTGGACGGCAGGACCGACCAGTACGCGCTGGCCTGCACGGCCTATGAACTGCTGACGGGGAGGCCGCCGTTCCGGCGTGATCAGGGCCTGGCAGCGGCGTTCGCGCAGCTTTCGGCTCCGCCGCCGCCTGCGACGGCAATGCGGCCCGGACTGCCCCGGCCCGTGGATGACGTATTCATCCGGGCGCTCGCGAAGGAGCCGGCCGGCCGGTTCGACACCTGCGGGCACTTCGCAGAGGCACTGCAAGCGGCGCTTGGCCTCGCGCCCTACGACACCGGATCGGCGGTCGGTCCGGTGCGGCGAGCACCGACGCAAGTCGCGAACCAGCCAACTCCTCCACCCGCTCCTCCGCCAGCGCCAGAACCCGCCCCGGTACGGCGGCCGGGCCGGAAGATAGGCGTCATCGCCGTTGCGGTCGCTTTGGTGGCGGGCGCGGCTTCGATCACGGCGGAAATTGTCGGCCGGGGGTCAGCGCCAGCCGTCGTCTACGTCGCCAGTGCCGGGACGGGTACCGTGACGCCGATCGACGTCGCGACCGGCCGCGCGCTGGCGCCGATCAGGGTCGGGAACGGCGCGGATGCGATCGCGATCACGCCAGATCGCAAGACCGCTTACGTCGCCAGCTACGGCGCTAACGGGAGTGGGCATTCCGTGACTCCGATCGACGTGGCGACCGGCCGCGCCGGTTCTCCGATCAAGGTCGGAAACGGCCCGGACGCGATCGTGATCACGCCGGACGGCAAGACCGCGTTCGTCGCCAACTACGGCAACCAGGACGGCAACGGCGACACGATGACGCCGATTGACGTGGCGACCGGCCAAGCGGGCGCCCCGATCGGAGTAGGGAAAGGTCCCTGGGCGATCGCGATCACGCCGGACGGCAAGACCGCCTTCGTGGCCAACTACGGCTCCAACAGCGGCAACACCGTGACGCCGGTCGACGTCGTGACCGGCCGCGCCGGCGCTCCGATCAAGGTCGGTGACGGCCCGGACGGGATCGCGATCACTCCGGACGGCAAGACCGTCTACGTCGCCAATCACGGCAACGGCAAACGCGGCACCGTGACGCCAGTCGATGTGGCGACCGGCCGGGCGGGCACCCCGATCAAGGTCGGGACCGGCCCCTGGGGGATCGCGATCACGCCGGATGGCAGGACGGCCTTTGTCGCCAACTACGGCCTCAGCGGCAACGGCCACACCGTCACGCCGATCGACGCGGCAACCGGCCGCGCGGGTGCCCCGATTCAGGTCGGGAAAGGCCCGGTGGCCATCGCGATCACACCCGACGGCAAGACCGCCTACGTCGTCAACTACCGCGACAGCACGGTGACGCCGATCGATGTGGCAACGGGCCGTGCGGGCAACCCGGTCAAAGTCGGAAACAGCCCGCTGGCGATCGCCATCACGCCGTGACTGGCCTGCGGGCTAGATCGCAGGCGAAGCTCATCGTGTCGCTGAAGACCCCGTCTTGGCCGAACCGGCCGACGCTGGCCGCGAGATCGGCATCGAACTCGGCGGCCTGATCGCCCAGCACCGCGGCCGGCAGGAACGACGTCGACCGCACCAGCCCGCCGAGCTGAGCCAGCGTCCAGTGATGCTCGACTGCGAACTCGCGGCGGCCGGTCACCTCGAATCCGGCCTCCGCCAGCACCTGGGCATCGGGCCGGGCCTTGCGCGGGCCATCCCAGTTAGCTGGAATCCGGCTCTGGGCGCCCAACGTCGTCTGCCATTTGTCCAAGGTCGCGGCCAGCGCCCGCTGCCAGTCGGCATCACCAGTCCATGCCATCAATGACCAGCACAGCGCGAGGTACCCACCCGGCTTCAGCCACCCGAGTACCAAGTCAGCAACCAGATCGCGGTCGAGCCGATGGAACGCGTTGCCGATGACGACCAGATCGAAATACCCGGGCTCGACCCGCAGCGTCTCCGCGCTCGACACGATCGGCCTGAACTGGCCGGCATCGCCGGCAGCGGCCGCCTTGGCCCGGACCACCGTCACCATGTCCGGCTCCTGATCCACGGCCCAGACCTCACCGAACCACTGCCGCAGCGCAAACGCGAGCTGGCCGGTCCCGCAAGCCAGGTCAAGCAGACGGCCGTCCCTGCCTGAACCCGCCGCCAGCCGCACCAGGTCACCGATCAGCTCGTCCGGATACCCCAGCCGGTACCGGTCGTAGTGCTCCGCACTCCCCCGGTACAGATCCACGGCAAACCGCACCTTCTCTTCCATCAGACCAAGCCTTACCTGGAAATCGAGCCCTGTCAGTACCTAGTGATAAGCCAGGTAATGCAGAGATTCACCGAGCCAACGGAGGAGTCATGCACTGGTCCGATCTCGAGCAGGCCCAGCCCCGGCTGGGCCAGCTCGCCCACGACCGCTTGATCAGCCCAGGTGTCGTTCTCGTCGCCACGGTCCGCCGCGACGGCACGCCCAGGCTCAGCCCGGTCGAGCCGCTGATCCTGGGCGGCGACCTGTGGCTGTCGATGATGTGGCATTCGGCCAAGGCCCTGGACTTGCTGCGAGATCCCCGCGTCCTGGTACACAACATAATCACCAGCCGAAGCGGCACCGACGGCGAGTTCAAGATCCGCGGCACCGCCACTCAGGAGGCCGACCCGGCCGTTCAGCGCCGGTACGCAGATACGGCGGCGAGCACGCTCGGCTGGGATCCGGAGCCAGGCAAGTTCCACCTGTTCGCGATCGACATCGAGCACGCGGCCGTCATCAGCTACGACGAGCCCACCGGCGATCAGCACGTCGCCACCTGGCCGCCGGCCACCGAATTCATCCGCCGCGCAACCTCGGCCACTAGCGTCGGCGATCCAGAACCTGCAACCGACACCGAACGTCTGCTGTACACAAGCTGATCAAAACCTTCACATCAGCCGCAAGGTGTTTGGATACCGGCTGGCAAGGTAGTTCGCAGGCATCTAACATAGTTCGGGATGATTGCCCATGATCAAAGGGGTGCTTTGCATGGCAGAATCTACCTGTAAACGGCGGTTCTGGGGGATAATAGCAAGTTTCGGCATGATGACCGCCGTTGTGCCGATCGCGGTGGCGATGGTCGTACCGCTCTCCACCGCCTACGCAGCGCCAGCCGGCGCTAAGGCTCCCGCGAAGGCGGAGCGGCTGACGGCGATCATGCATCCGGTCGGTCACCCTCCGGTCGGCACTGCCTGCCATAAGGCCAAGCTCTTCGGGCTGAAGGCCAACACCATCCGGGCCGCAATCTTCTGCGGCCGCACTACCGCCAAGAACATCGGCGTCTGGGGCTACCAGTTCAAAGCCCCTAAGAGCTACATCGCCGGCCTCCGTCACATCGACAGCTACACGGGGTTCGACAAGATCAAGCACCTCAGCGGTTCCTGCCCGCCAGCCAAGGGCAGGAACGGAGGCATAGTGAGCTGGCACGCGATCCACAACAAGAAGTACAAGGCCCGCAAGGGACAGTTCCTTGAGTGCTTCACGGACAAGAAGCCGCTGCTGATCTGGACCATGCCAACTCAGAACGTGTTCTTCCTCGCTAAGGACGTGGGCAAGAAGGCGACGATCAACGCCGTCCTCAAGTGGTGGGCGACCGTCAACTACGGCTGACGATCACCGGTGCCTGAAGCGGGACGCCAGCGCTGCCGTCCGCTTCAGGCCTGTGGCGGCCTGAACTAATCGCGCCTGAATAGTTACCGAATAACGGCGGTGGACGCCTTCTGCAGCCAACTAGCATGGTGCGAAATAAATTGCCCATGCCCAAAGGGGGCTTTTCGCATGGCAAGGTCACACGGGGAACGCCGATTCTGGGGCCAAATAGGACGAACGGCCGTCATTATACCAATTGCGGCAGCCATAGCCGTGCCGATCCTCCCGGCCCAGGCCGTTACCGTCGCAGCCAGCGGCAAGACGCCGCACGTCACGCCGCTCAAGAAGATCATGAACCCGAAGGGCCACAAGCCGGTCGGCACCGAGTGCACCAAGGCCCTGCTGTTCGGCCTCAGCAAGAAGACAGTCATCGCCAACATCTTCTGCGCCAAGACCACCGGCAAGAACATCGACGTCTGGGGTTACCAGTTCGATAGCAAGAAGCACTACCTGGCCGGGGTCAAGCACATCAACCGCTACACCAGGTTCAGCAAGAAGCACCACGGCACCACCTGCCCGCCAGCCAGTAACAAGGGCGCGGGCCAGACCGGCTGGCACGCTAACTCCAACCCCAAGTACAAGGCCAGGCGCGGTCAGAACATTGAGTGCTTCCTCGACCACGGCAAGCCGGTGCTGATCTGGACGATGCCAACCCAGCACGTGTTCTTCATCGCCCAGCTCTACGTGGGGCGTCCAAGCCTGGTCAGGATCGTCGACTGGTGGAAGACCGTCAACTACGGCTGACCGGCCAGAAGCCAGACCAGCCGAACCGCCGGCCATCACGGTTTGCGGGCGATCCCGCACCACATCGACGAAGCCCGTCCGGCTTCTTCCTCGCTATCCGGCCGCCATTTCGACACCGCCACGACGCCCGGCTCGACCAGCTCAAGCCCGTCGAAGAACCGTGCCGTCTCCTCCCGGTCCCGCAGCACAGCCTGGTCGACCACGCGCTCGTTGTAGCGATCGATCGACTCGCCCCGGTTCGGATTGAAGTCATCGGTCGGATGCGACACCACCAGGTAGCTGCCCGAC
>DASYAT010000134.1:0-18579 GCA_036501205.1 Streptosporangiaceae bacterium
CAGGACATCGCCGTCTACCTCGGCATCAGCCGACAGGCCGTGCACAAGAAGTATGCCGGCCGGGATCGATAGAGGGAGGACCCAATGTTCGAACGATTCGCCGGCCCAGCCAGAGAAGCAGTCACCACCGCGCTGGACGAGGCCCGCCACTCCGGCACCAACCAGATCGGCTGCGAGCACCTACTGATCGCCCTGGCCAGCGCCAACACCGGCAGCGCCGCCGACAACATAGCCGCCGACAACATAGCCGCCGACAACATAGCCGCCGAGACGCTCACCGCCGCCGGCCTAAGCGCGAACCGCCTGCGAAGCCTGGCCGCCATCGAACCGAACGCAGCCACCGACACCCTCGACGCCGACGCCCTGGCCGCCATCGGCATCGACCTCGACGCCGTCCGTCGCGCGGCCGAGAACTCCTTCGGCCCCGGCTCCCTGGACCGCCCCAGCCCGGACCGGCACCGACCTGGCCGCACCAGGATGACAGCCGACGCCAAGCGCGCCCTAGAGCTCGCGGTCCGCGCCGCCCACCGTGGTCACGATCGCGAGATCACTTCCGGCCACCTGCTGCTCGGCATCCTCGACCAGGGCCGCAACCGCGCGCTCACCCTCCTCACCAGCGCCGATGTGCAGCCGGCCGACCTGCGGGCCGATCTCACCCGCCGGATGGCAGCCTAATCCCACCCACTGACAGTAGCCCCGTCAAGATCAACTTCAAGCTCATGGACCGCCCACTGCGACCCGGCCGCCGCCGCGAGCGCGGACACCGCTTCCGGCCCCGGCGTCGCGGGCGGCGCGAGCAGGGCCAGCACGGCCGGGCCCGCGCCCGACACCACGGCCGGCACCTCGGCCGCCCGCAGCGCACCAATCAACTGCGCCGTCGCAGGCATCGACCCGGCTCGATAAGCCTGGTGCAGGAAATCCTCGGTCGCATCCAGTAGCCGCGCCGGCTCCCCGCGCAGGGCCGCGACCAGCAGCGCCGCCCGGGCCGCATTCCGGGCCGCGTCGGCATGCGGAACCGTGGAAGGCAGCACCTGCCGAGCTACTTCGGTTGAAAGAGGCACAAGGGGAACGCATAGCACGGGCTTTATTACTGGCAACGGAGCCAGACTCATGCTTCGGACTGACCCGCCAGCGGCCCAGGCGATGGTCAGCCCACCGAGCAAGCAGGCAGCGACGTTGTCGGCGTGACCTTCGAGTTCCGTCGCCAGGCGGAGGACCTCGGCGTCCGGAAGCCGGTCCAGCCCCGCTTCACCGGCCAGAGCCCGCGCCGCCAGCAACCCCGCGATGATCGCGGCCGCCGATGACCCGAGCCCGAATCCATGCGGGATCGCGTTGTCGCAAGTCAGCGCCAGCCCCGGCGGCTGCTCACCCACCACGTCGAACGCCGCTCGCATTGCCCGCACAACCAGATGCTCGTCCCCGCGTCCGGCTGTCTCCTCCCCGACCCCGCGCACCTTGATCAGCAGCCCAGCGGTAAGGACTTCGGCCCGCACCAGGTCATGCAGGCTCAGCGCGAGTCCGAACGCATCGAACCCAGGTCCCAGGTTGGCGCTGGTGGCCGGAACCCGAACCTGGACTGGCGGGATCTGCGCGACCTTGCGGCCGAGCCAGAGCACGGCCGCTTACCCGAATCCGAGCGCGCTCGCGGCCAGATCGACCTCGACCGGAATGACCTGGGGAGCAGGCAGCCCGGCGATGGCGGCATCCTGGTCTTTGAGTCCGTTACCGGTGATCGTGCAGACCACCACAGAACCCGGCTCGATCGCGCCGCTGCGAGCCGCCGCCAGCAGCCCGGCAACACCGGCCGCCGAAGCGGGCTCGCCGAACACCGCCTCGGACAGCGCGAGCATCCGGTAGGCGTCGAGGATCTGCTCGTCGGTCACCGCCGTGATCTGCCCGCCCGACTCGTCCCGCGCCTCGATAGCGAGGTGCCAGGAGGCCGGGTTGCCGATCCTGATCGCCGACGCGACCGTGACCGGGTCAGGCACCGGTTCGCCGCCGACCAGCGGCGCGGCGCCGGCGGCCTGGAAGCCGAACATCTTCGGGGTCCTGGCGGACCGGCCGGCCGCCAGGAACTCCTGGTAGCCGGCCCAGTAGGCGCTGATGTTGCCCGCGTTGCCGACCGGCAGGCAGTGCACGTCGGGTGCGTCACCGAGGGCCTCGATCACCTCGAACGCCGCCGTCTTCTGCCCGGCCAGCCGCTCCGGGTTGACCGAGTTGACGACCGCGACCGGGTAGTCGACGGCGAGCTTGCGCACCAGCTCAAGGCAGTCGTCGAAGTTGCCGTCGACCTGCACCAGCCTGGCTCCGTAGACCAGGGCCTGGGCCAGCTTGCCGTGCGCGATCTTGCCGCGCGGCACCAGCACGACGCAGGCGAGGCCGGCTCGCGCCGCATAGGCGGCCGCGCTCGCGCTGGTATTGCCGGTCGAGGCGCAGATCACGGTCCTGGCCCCGCGCGCGGCCGCAAGCGAGACCGCGACCGTCATGCCCCGGTCCTTGAACGAACCCGTCGGGTTCATCCCCTCGATCTTCAGGTAGACCTCGCAGCCGGTCTGCTTGGACAGCACCGGCGCGGGCAGCAGCGGCGTCCCGCCTTCGCCTAGCGTCACGACCGACTCGGCCGGGACCTCGGGCAGATGATCCGCGTACTCGGCGAGCAGACCGCGCCAGAACCTCACTCGCCTTCCTCGCCTTCGACCCGTAGCACGCTGTCGACCGCGAGCACTGAGTCCATTGCCGCCAGATCGGCGACCGTCTCGGCGAGAGCGGACTCGCGGGCGGTGTGGGTCACGATGATCAGGCTGGCGTCCGCGCCCCGGCCCTCCTGGTGCACCGCCTTGATCGACACCCCCCGGCGGGCGAAGCTATCCGCGACCGGCGCCAGCACCCCGGGCCGGTCAAGAACGTCAAGCGCCACGTAATACCTGGTCAGCGCCTCCGCCATGGGCACGACCGGCAGCTCCGCATAGGTCAGCGGATCGGGCCCGCGCAGCCCGGCCCGCTGGTTGCGCGCGACCGCGACGATGTCGCCGAGCACCGCGCTCGCGGTCGGCTGGCCGCCGGCCCCCGCGCCGTAGAACATCAGCCGCCCGGCCGCTTCCGCCTCGACGAATACCGCGTTGTAGGCCTCGTGAACCGCAGCGAGCGGGTGGACTCGCGGCAGCATGGCCGGATGCACCCGGACCGAGACCCCGTTGTCGTACCGCTCGCAGATCGCCAGCAGCTTGATCACGAAGCCGAGCGCCCTGGCGCTGGCGATGTCCTGCGCCGTGATCTCGGTGATTCCCCTGGTGTAGACATCGGCGGCGGTGATCGTGGTGTGGAAGGCCAGGCTGGCGAGGATCGCGGCCTTGGCGGCCGCGTCGTGTCCCTGCACGTCCGCCGTCGGATCGGCCTCGGCGTAGCCGAGCTCCTGCGCCTGCGCCAGCGCGGGCTCGAAGTCGGCGCCGGCCGAGTCCATCCGATCCAGGATGAAGTTCGTCGTCCCGTTGACGATGCCGAGTACCCGCCGGACGGTGTCGCCGGTCAGCGACTCGCGCAGCGCCCGCAGCAGCGGAATCGCGCCGGCCACCGCGGCCTCGTAGTACAGGTCGGCGCCGTGCGCGCTGGCCGTCTTGTGCAGCGCCGCTCCGTCGGTGGCCAGTAGCGCCTTATTGGCTGTCACCACGGACTTGCCGGACTCAAGCGCCGACAGCAGCAGCGACCTGGCCGGCTCGATCCCTCCGATCAGCTCGACCACGATGTCCACGTCCGGCCGGGTGGCCAGGCCGGCGGTGTCACCGGTGATCAGCGATTCGTCTACGCCCGCGATCCGGCTGAGCTCTGGCCGCCGCACCGCGATCCCCGCGATCTCCAGTGGCCCGCCCGACCTGGCCGCGAGATCACCGGCTTGCTCGGTCAGCAGCCGGGCAACCTGCGACCCGACCGAGCCGCAGCCAAGGAGCGCGATCCGCAGCGGAGCACCAACACCTCGGGCACCGGCTTTCGCAGCACCGGCCTCGCCAGTTTCGTCGATTGTCATGGCCTCCCCCGGCGGGCCGCCTGCTAATACCGAATTCCGGTCAGCAGCCTATCGAGCAGCCCTGGTCGGGCCGCTAGAACCCCGACCGGTAATCCGCCAGAACGGGCTGAATTGCTCTGCGCTGCGCAAGACGCTGAGCAGCGGAGCGGATACGCTATGCGGCATGAACGATCCGGGAGGACAAGGCGGCCAGGACCAGGGCTTCAACCAGCCGTTTAACTTCGGTGATCCGACGCCCCAGGGACAGCAGCCCATAGGACAACAGCCGACACAGGGCTGGCAGCAGCCAGGTGGCTTCAATCCGCCGCCGGCCTACCCGTCCGGTCAGCTTCAGCCAGCGCAGGGGTTCCAGCCGAGCGCGGATCAGCTCCCCGGTGAGCAGACGATGGTCACCATCGGCGACATCTCGGTGACCTCGACGACCGTGTACACCCCGAGTGGTTCTCGCCCGCTCGGCGAGGTGCAGTGGACTTTCACCGACATGTCGCAGACCAGCCAGGCAATTCCGACCTGGGCGATCGTCTGCGCGATCGTGTTCTTCGTGCTCTGTTTCCTGGGCCTGCTCTTCCTGCTCGCTAAGGAAGACAAGACCGCGGGCTCGGTCCAGGTGACCGTCCACGGCCAGGGTTTCGTGCACACGACGACGATCCCGGTGTCCAGCATCGCGCAGGTCGCAGACCTCAACTCCAGGGTCAACTACGCGCGCACACTGACCGCCGCGTTCCCGGGCGCCCCGTCCTCGGGCACCGGCAGCCAGCCCGAGCAGCGGCAGCAAGGCGGCCAGCAGGGCCAGCAGCCCGGCCAGTCCTGGTAAACCAGCCCCGCCGACCGCTGGCCCACCGCCACGCCAACCGCCTGGCTCGTCGGCCACACCAACCCGCCGCCACACCATCCGCTGGGTCGCTAACCCGCTAGCCAGTCCCCAAGCCAGGCGGTCTGTCGGTCGGCCTCGGGTCCATCGCAACCCGGCAACCCACCCAACCTCGTCCCATCGCGTCGCACCAGTCTCCAAAATCCCAGCTGACCCATCTGTAACGATCTACCACACATGATCATTTTCTGAAAACAGATGAATATGCGGTTTCATCAGGTTTTTCAAGGATGAATATGCGCATTCATCCGCTGGATGCACTCCTGATAAGTCTCGAATGCCGGTTTTAAGAAGATGGACGGTCCGTGCAGGCGGGAGACATGGCGCGAAGCACGCAACCGTGGCCGCAGAGATGGCGGGCCAGCGGGGCAAGAGGGGCCAGTGGGGCAGGCGGGACCCGTGGGGTGACGGGCAAGCGGCCAGCCGGACCAGCAGGGCACGCGGCGGGCCAAGTGGACCAGCGGGAAGCCACCGGGACCAACCAGACCAGCCGGAGGCCACCAGGACCAACCAGACCAGCCGGAGGCCACCGGGACCAACCAGACCAGCGGGGCTGGCAGGTCGGGCGCGGATGGGTGGGGAGAGGAGTAGACGCGGACGTGAGCGGGCGGGACGGCTAGCGGTGAGCGAGGATTCGGCGTTCGTTTCTGGCGAACGCGTCCAGGAAACAAACGGACTCTTGATTGCGCTGATGTGGTCACGTAATCAAGTAATCCGATCCTGGAGAGACTTCAGATGAGCGAAAACCTGACGTTGCCGGTGCTGCCGCTCGACGACGAAGTTGTGCTGCCGACGATGGTCGTGCCGATCGACACCTCCGACACCGAGGTCCGCGCATCGATCGAGGCCGCGAAGTCGACCGCGAGCGATGGCGAGCCGCCCCGGCTGCTGCTGGTGCCGCGGATCGCTGGCAAGTACGCGCCGGTCGGCACCCTTGGCGTCATTGAGCAGGAAGGCCGGCTGCCGAACGGCAAGCCTGGCGCCGTGATCCGCGGCGTGTCCCGGGTCAAGATCGGCGCGGGCACGGTCGGCCCAGGCGCGGCGCTGTGGGTGCACGGCGCGGTGGCCGAAGAGCCGGCCGCGAGCCCGCGTGCGATCGAACTGGCCAAGGAGTACCGGGGACTAGCCGCCGCGATCTTGCAGAAGCGCGGTGCGTTCCAGGTAGTGGACGTGCTGTCGCGGATCACCGACCCGTCCGCGCTGGCCGATAGCTCCGGCTACGCCAGCTATCTGTCGACCGAGCAGCGGTCCGAACTGCTGGAGACGGTCGACCCCGAGCAGCGGCTCGAGCGGCTGACCGCCTGGGCCCGCGATCAGCTGGCCGAGCTGGACGTGGCCGAGACGATCAGCAACGACGTCCGTGAGGGCATGGAGAAGCAGCAGCGGGAATTCCTGCTGCGCCAGCAGCTCGCGGCGATCCGCAAGGAGCTGGCCGAGCTCGACGGCACCCCGGCCACCGAGCAGGACGACTACCGAGCCCGCATCGAAGCCGCCGACCTGCCTGAGCACGTCCGCGAGGCCGCGCTGCGCGAGGCGGCCAAGCTGGAGCGCGGCTCGGACGCCTCCCCCGAGGCCGGCTGGATCCGCACCTGGCTCGACACCGTCCTGGACGTGCCGTGGAACACCCGCACCGACGACGCCTACGACATCTCCGGCGCCCGCACCGTGCTCGACGCCGATCACGCCGGCCTTGACGAGGTCAAGGACCGCATCATCGAGTACCTGGCCGTCCGCAAGCGCCTCGCCGACAAGGGCCTGTCCATCGAGGGCGGCCGCCGCAGCGGTGCGGTGCTCGCGCTCGCCGGCCCGCCCGGAGTCGGCAAGACCTCACTGGGCGAGTCCGTTGCCCGGTCGATGGGCCGCAAGTTCTCCCGGGTCGCCCTAGGCGGCGTCCGTGACGAGGCCGAGATCCGAGGCCACCGCCGCACCTACGTCGGCGCGCTCCCCGGTCGCATCGTCCGCGCGATCCGCGAGGCCGGCTCGATGAACCCCGTCATCCTGCTCGACGAGGTCGACAAGGTCGGTTCCGACTACCGCGGCGACCCAACAGCGGCACTCCTGGAAGTCCTGGACCCAGCTCAGAACCACACCTTCCGCGACCACTACCTGGAAGTCGAGCTGGACCTGTCCGACGTGCTGTTCATCGCGACGGCCAACGGCGCCGAGGCGATCCCGGAGCCGCTGCTGGACCGGATGGACCTGATCCGCCTCGACGGCTACACCGAGGACGAGAAGCTAACAATCGCCCGCGACCACCTTCTCCCCCGCCAGCTCACCAGAGCAGGCATGGAGCCAGCCGACGTCAGCTTCACCGACGAGGCCTATCGAGCACTGGCGACCGAATACACCCGCGAGGCCGGGGTTCGCTCGCTGGAGCGCTCGATGGCCAAGGTGCTACGCAAGATTGCCGCGAAGCTGGCGACCACGGCCGAGTCTGACCTTCCACTGACCATTAACAACACCGACCTCAGGACGTACCTCGGCCACCCGAGGCACACGCCCGAGTCCGCCGAACGCACAGCCGTTCCAGGCGTCGCGGCCGGCCTCGCGGTGACCGGCACCGGCGGTGACCTCCTCTTCATCGAGGCCTCGCTGGCGGATGCGTCCAGCGGGAGCAACGGAGTCACGCTGACCGGCCAGCTCGGCGACGTGATGAAGGAGTCGGCTCAGATCGCACTGTCCTACCTGCGATCAAACGGCCCCCAGCTGGGCCTTCCGGTCGCCGAGCTAGCCGAGCGAGGCGTTCACCTGCACGTGCCGGCCGGCGCGGTCCCCAAGGACGGCCCCAGCGCGGGCATCACGATGACCACGGCACTGGCGTCGCTGCTATCAGGCCGGCTGGTCCGGTCCGACGTAGCGATGACCGGCGAGGTCTCGCTGACGGGCCGGGTCCTGCCGATCGGCGGCCTCAAGCAGAAGCTGCTAGCCGCCCACCGAGCCGGCATCACCACCGTGCTGATCCCCCAGCGCAACGCGCCCGACCTGGACGACGTGCCAGACAAGGTCCGCGAAGCCCTCGAAATCCACCTGGTCACCGACGTCCGCGAGGTCCTGGACCTAGCGCTCAGCTCGGACCCCGCTCGCGCCAGCGAACCCGAACTGGCTTCGCTCGCGGCCTGACTCCACACGCGGATGGCCCCGGGCGAAGTCCGGGGCCATCCGCTTCCGTCTGTCCTAGTTCACCTGGCGCTCGAGCCCGTCCCAGTACGGCGCCCGCAGCTTGAACTTCTGGAGTTTGCCGGTCGCGGTCCGAGCCAGGCTGGCGCGCACTTCCACCGAGGTCGGGCACTTGAAGTGAGCCAGCCTTGACCGGCAGTGCTCGATCAGCTCGGCCTCGGTCACCTGCTGGCCCTGGCGCACGACGATCAGCGCCTTCACGGTCTCGCCCCACCGCTGGTCGGGCACGCCGATCACGGCCGCCTCGGCGACGGCCGGATGCTGGAACAGGCAGTCCTCGACTTCGACCGAGCTGACGTTCTCGCCGCCGGAGATGATCACGTCCTTCTTGCGGTCCGAGATCACCAGGTACTCGTCCGGGTCGAGGTGCCCCTCATCGCCGGTGTGGAACCAGCCGTCCACCAGCACCTTCGCCGAGTCCTCAGGCTGCTCCCAGTAGCCGGCGAACACGTTGTTAGACCGAGCCAGCACCTCGCCGGCGCCGTCGGCCTTGACCTGCACGCCCACGGCCGGCGCCCCGGCCCGGCTCTGCAGCTTGGCCCGCTCGGCGGCGGGCAACTCATCCCATTCGGCCGGACGGCGGTTCACGGTCAGCAGCGGCGCGGTCTCGGTCAGGCCGTAGATCTGGATGAACTCCCAGCCCAGCTCTGCTTCGACCCGCTCGATCGTCCTCGACGGCGGCGGTGCGCCCGCGACCACGATCCTGACCCGGTCCCGACCAGGCACGGGCTGGCCGGAGGATCGCCGGGCCGAAGCCGCGTCCAGGATCGCGGCGACCACGGCCGGGGCGCCGCACATCAGCGTCACACCGTGCTCGTCGATCCGGCGCAGCAGTTCCTCGCCCTCGATCTTGCGTGCCACCACCTGCTTGACCCCCATGCCGGTCACCGCGTAGGGCATGCCCCAGCCGTTGCAGTGGAACATCGGCAGCGTGTGCAGGTACACGTCCCGGTCGGTCACCGTGGTGTGCCAGCCGAACGTCGTCGCGTTCAGCCAGCAGTTCCGGTGCGTCAACTGCACGCCCTTGGGCCGCGCGGTCGTGCCGCTGGTGTAGTTGATGCTCGCGGTCGCGTCCTCGTCGGGCTCCCAGCCGGCCGGCTGCTCATCGTCGGAAGCCTCCGCGAAGAACTCCTCATCGGCGACGCCGTCGAGCACGATCCGGTGCTGCGCTTTCACATCGCGCAGCGCCTCGTCAGACTCGGGGTCAACCAGCAGCACCGTGGCACCGGAGTGCTCGACCACATAGCTGACCTCATCGGCGTTCAGCCGGTAGTTGATCGGGACGAGGACCCGGCCGTAGCCGCTGACCCCGAAGAACAAGATCCCGAACCTGGTGGCGTTCGGGCTGACGACCGCGACCCGCTCCCCGACGCCGACACCCATCCGGTCGAGCGCGAGCGCCACCCCGCGAGCGCGCCGTTCGAGCGAGCGGTAGGTGATCGTGCCAAGCGATCCAGCGGTTCCCGGCTCATCGACGAGCGCTTCCCGGTCGGCGTAGACCAGCGCACCCCGACGCAGGAAGTCATCAATCGTCAGCGGAACCTTCACTGGACCTCCCCTGGGTAGCGGATCAACCAATCCTAGTTCTCGCAAGCAGAAGACTTCAGGGGGCTATTTGACGTGAAGTCTTCCGCTAAGGGCGAAGGACAGTCGCGCCGGATGTGCAACTATGCCCACATGAGTCGACTTAGCGGGCGCAGTGTCTCCATTTCGCTGGCGATCGCGGCAGTGACTGTTTTCGCCGCCTTCGGCAGCGAGTCAGCGCTCGCAGTCAAGGCTGCGCCCACCGGGAAGGCTGTGCCCACCGGGAACATCACGACCCGGGTGCCGGGCGCTAACGGCTGCCCGATGTTCCCGGCCGACAACATCTGGAACACCGACATCTCCCGACTCCCGATCGACTCGCACACCTCGGCCTGGCTGCGCAGCATGGACTCGGCCAACCTGAACCTGCACCCGGACTTCGGCCCGAGCGGCGGCTACCCGTACGGGATCCCGTACACGATCGTGACCAGCAAGCACCCCAGGGTCCGGATCAAATTCCAGTTCCCTGACAGCGATCACGGGCTCTACCCGTTCGGAACTGACACCCAGATCGAAGGTGGCAAGAGCGCCGGCGGTGACCGGCACGCCCTCATGGTCAACCGCAACACCTGCTACCTGTACGAGCTATGGGAAGCGCGCTATTCCAGCCATCCGCACGCCGGCTCCGGCGCGATCTGGAACCTGCACTCCAACAAGCTGCGCCCCGCAGGCAAGACGTCGGCCGACGCCGCCGGGCTGCCGATCCTTCCCGGCCTGCTCAACTACGCCCAGGTCGCCTACGCGGCCAGGACCGGCAAGCCGATCACGCACGCGATCCGGATGACCGCCGACGAGACCAGCAATCACTACATCTGGCCGGCCAGGCACCGGGCCGGCTCGGGTCCCGCCAGCGCGCCGCCGATGGGCGCGCGGTTCCGGCTGAAGTCCAACTTCAACGTCGCCGGATACTGCGGCGACTCGACGGCGTACTGCAAGGACGCCAAGGCCGTGCTGGTCGAGATGCAGCATTACGGCCTGATCCTCGCCGATAACGGCAGCAACTGGTACTTCGGCGGCGCGGCCTTCCCGCAGTGGCCCGATGCCCTGGTGGAGATGCTCAAGGGGATCCCGGCCCGGGCGTTCGTCGCGGTCGACGACTCGTGCCTGGAGGTCAGCCCGAACTCAGGAGCGGTCCACGGTCACCCCGGCTGCAGGATCGGCTAGCCGGCGCGACGTTAAAAACCCGAAGCAATGCTTTATATATATAAAGGCTTGCGAAGGTTTTATTGTTCGCGTACTACCTCAGTCGGCTCCTTATCAGTGCGAATACCCAGGTAGGAGGCGGCTCGCAGCCGCCCCGAACTGGTCCACAGCGCGAACGCAACCTCGATGACAAGCTCGGGTTCGACCCACACCGCAGCGCGAGCGTGCTCCGGCGGCACCGGGACCGTCGAGCCGAATGGCGAGGTCGGGCGGCGCAGCGGAGCCAGCCTGGCGGTCAGCAGCTGCAGGGTCTCGTTGGTGAAGCCGGTGCCGACGTGGCCGGCGTAGACCAGGCCGTCCTTGTCATAGACGCCGACGATCAGGGAGCCGATCAGGCTGGCGCGAGTGCCTTCGCCCGGCTTCCAGCCGCCGACCACGACCTCCTGGCGGAAGACGTTCTTGATCTTGCGCCAGGACGAGGTGCGCTTGCCGGGCTCGTAGCGCGATTCGAGCCGTTTCGCCATGATGCCTTCGAGGCTGTGCTGCCGGGAGACCGCGCGGATATCGGCTCCGCTCGCGCCGATGAACGCGGGCGGGGTCTGCCAGTGCGGCCCTTCGAGGCCCAGGTCCTCAAGACGCTGGCGGCGGGCGCGGTACGGGCGGTCCAGCAGCGATTCGCCGTCTACGGACAGCACGTCAAAAGCCAGGTAGCTGACGGAGACCTCGGCGGCCAGCTGCCTGATCTGGCCCGGGGCAGAGACGTTCATCCGCTGCTGCAGCACCTCGAAGCTGGGCCAGCCATCGGGACCGAACGCCACGATCTCGCCGTCCAGGATCACCTGGTGCTCGGCCGCCGCCCCGGCCAGGCCCTGGAGCTCGGGGTAAGTAGCGGAGACATCCCGGCCGGTACGGCTGACCAGCATGACCTGGCCGGACTGGACGTGCGCGAGCGCGCGGATGCCGTCCCACTTCATCTCGTACGCCCAGGGCGCGTCGTCGGCCGGCAACTCGCCCCCGACGGCCAGCATGGGGCGCAGCGTTTGCCAACCCTGGCCGCCCGCCGGAGCGACTTTCCTTCGGTCCACCGTGGCATCCTTACTTGGCGTGACATCAGAGCACCCGAACCTGATGCGCGAGCGCGCCGGCCCGCAACGCGTCACCCACATCGAGCTGTTCTTCGACCTGGTCTACGTCTTCGCCGTTACTCAGCTTTCGCACTTCCTGCTGGCCGGCTCTGCGCTGGCCAGCACGGGGGCGGGCGCGGTGCGCACCGGCATCGAAGCCGCCGTCCTGCTCATCATGGTCTGGCAACTGTGGGCCTACACCACCTGGGTCACCAACTGGCTGGATCCCGACCTGATCGCGGTGCGGCTGCTGCTGCTCGCGCTGGCGGTGATCAGCCTGGTGATGTCGGCCGCGCTGCCGTCGGCGTTCACCGACTCAGGCCAGGGTAGACAAACACCGTCAGTGCTGCCCGCGGACGTCAGTCCGCGGGCAGCACTGATCGTAGGGGTCGCCTACCTGGTCATGCAGGTTGGGCGGAGCGTGTTCGCCGTGGTCGCGATCCGCGACCCGGGGTTGCGCCGCAACTTCCAGCGGATCCTGGTGTGGTGCGTGGTCAGCGGGCTCTTCGCCTTGGGTGGCGGGCTGGCGCATGGCGATGTCCGGATCCTGCTGTGGGCCTGCGCTGTGCTGGTGGATGGCGCCGGAGGGGCCGTTGGGTTCTATACGCCCAGGCTTGGCCGGTCCCGGACCGCGGACTGGACGATCGAGGGCGGGCACCTAGCCGAGCGGTGCCAGGGATTCATCCTGATCGCCATCGGCGAGTCCATCGTCGTGATCGGCGCGACGCTAGCGGACCGGCTCAGCGGTGCGGCCGCGCTGACTCTCGCTGAGATCGCGGCGTTCGTGATCGCGGTGGTGAGCAGCGTCGCGTTCTGGTGGCTGTACTTCGACCGCAGCGCGCGAGATTCGGCCGAGGTGATCGCGCACTCGGCGGATCCAGGGCGGCTCGGCCGGTCCGCCTACCACTTCATCCATCCGGTGATGGTGGCCGGGATCATCGTGACGGCGGCGGCGGACGGGGCGACGGCTGTAGCTACGGGCCGGTCATCTGGAGCCGGAACAGCAGCGGCCGGGCCGGTGACGGGCTGGGTGGCGGGGCTGATCCTGGTCGGGCCGGCGTTGTTCCTGGCCGGGCACGCGGCGTTCAAGGCGGTGATCTGGCGCAAGGTGTCGTGGCAGCGGGTAGGCGCGGTGCTCGGGCTCGGGCTGCTCGGGCTGGCGGCGCCGTTTGTCGGGGCCGTGACGCTGTCGGCTTGCGCGGCCGGGGTCGTCGTGGCTGTCGCTGTGGCCGATCAGGTTTGGGCGCCGCCGAGCGGGGAGTTGAGCGAGCACGGCTCGGCGGGCGGTGGCCCGTCCGCCGAGCCGCCCGCCAGGCCGCCCGCGGGTTAGGTCTGGCGGCCGGCGCGACGCTGGACGGTCTTGGTGATCGTGTTGAGCGCCAGGTTGGGCGCGTACCTGGTCATCCGCCACAGGACCCGAGCCGACCGGGGCGCGACGATCAGCGGCTTGTTCTTGGCCAGCCCGCGCATCACGTCTTCCGCCAGCAGGTCGGCCTTGTACAGCGGGCCGACAATGTCGGAGATGTTGCCGCCGTTCTCCTGGCCAGCGCTGGTGGGCGGCAGGTCGGGGTTGACCCGGCCGAGCAGCGGCGTGTCGACGAAGCCCGGGCAGATCGCGCTGACCTTGACCCCGCGCCCGCTCGCCTCAGCGCGCAGCGACAGGCTGAGGCCGACCACGGCGTGCTTGGTCGCGTCGTAAGGCGCGAGGCCGGGGCCGGGAATGAGGCCGGCCAGCGAGGCGGTGTTGACGATGTGGCCGTTGCCCTGCGCCAGCATGACCGGATAGGCCGCGTGCACGCCATGGATGACGCCGCGCAGGTTGACGTCGATCACCCGGTCCCAGTGGTCAAGGGTGAACTCCTCGACCAGACCGCCGACCGCGATGCCGGCGTTGTTGAACATGTAGTCGAGCTGGCCGTGGTCGGCTTTGACCTGCGCGACAAGCTCGGCGACCGCGGCCGCGTCGCGCACGTCGAGCGTCACGGCCGTAGCCTGGTCGAGCTCGGCCGCAACGGACTTGCCAGCGGCCTCATCGATATCCGCGATCACGACCGTCGCCCCGCGCGTCGCCAGCGCCCGCACGATCGCGGCGCCGATCCCGGATCCGCCTCCGGTCACGATCGCGACCCGCCCGCGCATGTTACTCAGATCAGCCATAGCTCGCCCTTTCTCCGCAATTCACATCCAACGGCAATGCGGCGAACAGAGCAACTCGCGGAATCTCGCGGCCGGCCGGCCGTACACCGCCTGGCCGCTGCGGCGGGGATCGTAACGATCTGAGCAGCAGTGTTCGCGGGGTACTAGACGAGCCGTGACGTGTGTCCAACCCTGTATAGGTTGTGTGATGGATGCCGGGCTATGAGGTTGCGTGATTAATGCGCTTTGCGTTGTTCCTGTTCAGGAGACTGCTGCTCATCGTCGTCCTGGCCTGGATCACCACGCTGGGTGCCTTCTGGCTGTTCCGGGTCGGGGTGGAGAGCCCGGCGGCCGCCGCGCAGATCAATGCCCAGCTTGGCGCGGGCGATCCCGAGCCGGTGCAGTACCTGCACTACGTGGAGCAACTGCTGCACGGCAACTTCGGCCAGTCGCTGACCGTCGGATTGCCGGTGAGCCGGGTACTGCTGCGGGCGCTCCCGCCGACGCTCTCGCTGATCATCGGCGGGATGGCGCTCTGGCTGGTGGCCGGCGTAGCGGTGGGAACGATCAGCGCGCTGCGCCCGGGGTCGCTGGAGGACAGGGCCGTCACCGGCGGGGCGCTGACAGCCATGGTGCTGCCGACGTTCCTGACCGGGCTGATCCTGCTTGACGTGTTCGAGCACCTATCCAGGAACGGCGGCGGGCTTTGGCTTCAGCCGGGCTACGTGCCGTTCACCCACAGTCCCGGGCAGTGGCTCGGCCGGATGATCCTGCCGTGGATCGCTATCGCCGCCACGCAGGCCGGTGCGACGGCCCGGCTCACCAGGAACTCGGTGCGCGAAGTCCTCGGCGAAGACTACATTCAGACCGCGTATTCCAAGGGCCTGTCGCAGGAGCGGGTCTACTGGGTTCATGTGCTGCGGGCCTCGATCACCCCGGTGCTGTCCAGCATCGGCAGCGGCTTCGGCATCCTGCTGGGTTCGGCCGCGATCATCGACCAGGTCTTCGCGCTCGGCGGGATCGGCCAGCAGCTCCTGGTCAGCGTCAAGAGCGGCGACCTCATGCTGATCATGGGAGCCGTGCTCTGCACCGTCATCTTGATCTCCGTGGTCAACCTGCTCACTGACATAGTCCAGTCCCTGCTCGACCCGAGGGTCCGCGTCGCCTGAAGCCTTGCGGCCAATGTTGCGGCCGGGACAATAGGTGTGATTGAGGCCGCGCCGCGGGTCGGACCGACCAGATGAATGCGCGGATTCACACCCTGGATTCCGGATGAATATGCGCATTCATCCGGATTGCCATGGTGATCATGGACGCGGAATTGTTGCTGGTGGCGCGAACGGTGACTATGTGACTGAAGAGACACCCCGGCGAGCGGAAACCGACGGGACCGGGCAGCCGGGACCGGGGCAGCGGGCGGAGTCCGTCGGACGCGGCGGGGGACGCGAAGAGTTCCCGTTTGACGAAGACTTTGCCGCGGTTTTTCGCTGTTTTCCGCGGACAACTCTTCGCGATCAAGGTATTAGCGCGGCTTGCGGGCGGGCGGTTGGTTCGTTGGTTAGCGGATTAGGCGGAGGGTGGTTTGGGACTGAGTGATGGTGATGCGCTGGCCCCAGGAGACGGGGACGGCGTCGGATTCGATGCCGTCGCCGAAGGCGACAAGGCGGTCGGACTCGGCGACCAGGCCGACGGACTGGCCGTAGGGCACGACGCCTTCTGTGCAGTTGACGCCGGTGACCGGGGATGGCCAGGCTTCGCGGACGAACCAGGCCAGGCGGCCTTCGGTCGGGGCCGGGAGGTCGATCGAACTGTGCCGCTCCAGCCAGGTTGACCGGCCCCAGCCGGTCGCGCCGGTTCCTGTGCAGACGATCAGGCCGGACGACGCCTGGCGTTCGGTGGTGCCGTCCGGGATCGTGAGCGAGTAGCGAGCGGTCTGGTGGGTTGGCTGGCCGATGTAGATCTCGTTGAGCGCCATCAGTACCTGGCCGTCGTCGACCGCGGCCTGGACCATGATCCGCGCTTCGATGTCTGGTCCGGCTTTGGCGTCGGCGGAGGCGACCAGCAGGCGGCCGGCCGCGCCTGGGGAATGTGGGACCAAAACCCCCGGATTTCTTTCTGGCTCAGGATTTATACCTATGACTGGCTGGCCGTTGACATAACGCGCGACGTTGGCGACCAGCCCGTCCTGGCCGACTACGATCACGATGTCGCCGGGGTCGAAGCTCCATCGCGGGAGATCGGCGCGCTCGACGGTGGCGCGGCGCCAGTCGGGCGGGATGGCGGCCGAGACCGCGCCGATCGCTGATTTGATGGCGCGGTCTCGGTCTTCGGCGTCTTCGATGGAGCGGCCCCGGCTGGTCAGGAAGAAGGCGGCCTGGCCCCGGGTCGCGTGCCGTTCGATCAGCTCGTCCAGCTCGGTGCGGCGGTGCACGAGCACCGCCCGGGGCGGCAGGCTCATCGCGGGTCGCCGTAGTCGAGGGTGCCGTCGGCCTGGCCGTTGGCCAGCGGGCGGGCCGCGAAGACTGAGGCGACGCCGGAGAGCAGGTCGGGGGTGATCGTCAGGTTGCCGATCGAGGGCAGGTGGGTGGCGAGATCCTTGACCGCCATGCCGAGCAGCTGGCCGTCGGGCAGGTCGCGGTAGGCGGCGACGAGGGCGCGCTCGGAGGCGGCCTTGGCCTCGCCGAGCAGCCTGGTGCCTTCGGACCTGGCTTCGGATAGACGTTGCTCGCGCTGGGCCTGGGCCTCGGTCTCGATCTGGCTCGCGCCGGCTGCTTCCTGGGCCTGGCGGCGGGCGTTGGCGCCACGCTGAGCCACGAGCTGCTCTTCGCGGCGGGCCAGCTCGATCTGGCTGGCCAGCTCGTTCTCCGAGATCGCGCGTTCGCGTTCGACGGCGACCGCGCGGCGCTCGTAGGTGGCCCGGTCGGCTTCCTGCTGCAGCTGCTCGCGGGCCGGGGTCTGCAGGGCCTTCTCCACGTCCGGCTCTGGCTTGAGCGCCACCACGCGGGCGCCGATCACCGCGATGCCGGTCTCGGCCAGCCTGGTGTCCTCGATCAGCCCGAGCAGGATCCGGTCCCTGATCTGGCCCAGCCCGTCACCCAGCAGGTCGAGCAGCGGGCTGGCCGCGATCATGCCGAGCACCTGCTGCTGCGCGGTCTCCGACAGCAATCCGGCGACCTGCTCAAGCGGGGTGCCGCGCCAGCGGCCGGTCGCCGAGTCGATCGAGAAATCCAGCCGGGCTGAAGCGATGGCCGGGTCGGTGATCCGGAAGGTGACACTGGCTTGGACGGTCATGTCGTGGAAGTCGGAGGTCCGGGCGTGGAACAGCATCGGCAGCTCTCGGTCATCGACCGGGATCTCCGAGAGAACCGCGGATAGAGGCCGAAAGAAAAACGCCAGGCCGGTCCCGTCATGCACGAGCTTGCCGCGCCGCAAGTGCCGGATATGCGCCGTCGGGGTGGCCCGCAGGTGCCTGATCGTCGGGTAACGCGTGATGTCCGCCATCGTGTCATTCCTCCTGTTAATCGTCGTCGTGACGATAACAGGTTGGAAGGTTATTCGTCAAGTCGACGATTATTCGTGTTAGGCTGACGCCATGGCTCAGGCAGCCGAGGCAGCCGGAAAGGCCCTTCCCGTGGCCGGCGTCACCGTTGATCTGGTGGTGCTGACGATCCGCGACGACGATCTCGTAGTGCTCTGCGTGCGCCGGGCGATTCCGCCGTTCGCGGGCAGGCTCGCGCTGCCGGGCGGGTTCGTGCGGCCGGACGAGACGCTGGTACGGGCGGCGGCCAGGGAACTGGCGGACGAGACCGGGCTGGTTGCTGACCCCGGCTCTGGCGATCGGCCCGCCTCGGTTCATCTAGAGCAACTGGCGACCTACGGGGATCCCGGGCGGGATCCGCGGATGCGGGTGGTGAGCGTGGCTTACCTGGCGCTCGCGCCGAGCCTGCCTGCGCCGCGGGCCGGCAGCGACGCCGCAGCCGTGTCGTGGCTGTCGGCGGTCGGGCTGCTAGACGGCGGCGATGGCGAGCTGGCGTTCGACCACCAGCAGATACTGGCCGATGGAGTTGAGCGGGCTCGGGCCAAGCTCGAGTACTCGCCGCTGGCGACCGCGTTTTGTCCGCCGGAGTTCACGGTGGGGCAGTTGCGCCGGGTGTATGAGATCGTCTGGGGGACGACGATTGACCCGCGTAACTTCCACCGGAAGGTGACGGGGACGCCGGGCTTCCTGGTGCCGGCGGGCGGGAGCACGGTCGGAGAACGGGGTCGGCCGGCCCGGCTGTACCGCAAAGGGGATGCGGAGTTGCTGCATCCGGCCTTGCTGCGCGGAAGCAGCGGCGCGTATGAGTAGTGCCCGTTCTGTCTAGGAAGCGTGGGTTTCGAAGCGCAAGGAACCTAGGTCATGGCCGGGTAGCAGGCGCACATCAGCGTTCAGGGCCTCGGCGAGCAGGCGCAGCAGCGGGACAGTAGGCTCGGTTCCGCCCTCTTCGATGCACTCGATGTCGTCGGAGCTCATGCCGGTACGC
>DASYAT010000135.1:0-9538 GCA_036501205.1 Streptosporangiaceae bacterium
CGGCAGCAGCCTGCGCTACCGTCCCGACGCATGGATAATCCTCGTTGAGATGGCGGACGAGACGACCTGGTGGGTCATCTGGCGGCAGTCCGAGCCCGACGCGGTTGACATCCTCTGGATCGGACCGCAGCCCGGCCCGGACGCGTTTGCGTACTCCACCGAGACTCCCTAACCCCGGCACGCCGCCCGGGGGCTCGTCAGCACTCCACTACGTTCAGGGCCAGACCGCCGCGGGCGGTTTCCTTGTATTTGTCTTTCATGTCGGCGCCGGTTTCTCGCATGGTCTTGATGGCCTTGTCGAGGGAGACGTGGTGGGTGCCGTCGCCTCTGACCGCCATCCGGGCGGCGGTGATCGCCTTGACCGAGCCGATCGCGTTACGCTCGATGCACGGAATCTGGACCAGCCCGCCGACCGGGTCGCAGGTCAGCCCGAGATTGTGTTCGATGCCGATCTCGGCCGCGTTCTCCACCTGCTCGGGCGTGCCGCCTACCACCTCGGCTAGCCCGGCGGCGGCCATGGAGCAGGCCGAGCCGACCTCGCCCTGGCAGCCGACCTCGGCCCCTGAAATGCTCGCGTTCTCCTTGAACAGCACGCCGATCGCCGCCGCGGTGAGCAGGAACTTGATCACGCCGTCGTCGTCCGCGCCGGGCACGAACCTGGTGTAGTAGTGCAGCACCGCCGGGATGATCCCGGCCGCTCCGTTAGTCGGGGCGGTGACGACCCGGCCGCCGGCCGCGTTCTCCTCGTTGACCGCGAGCGCGTAGAGCGTGACCCATTCCATCGCGTATAGCGGGTCGGCCGCGTCGGATGAGCTCTCCAACGTTTCGGCCAGCTTGTGCGCCCGGCGCCTGACCTTCAGCCCGCCCGGCAGCACACCATCGGCCTGGCAGCCGGCGGTCACGCAGTCCTGCATGACCGACCAGATGCGCAGCAAACCGCTGCGGATCTCGGCCTCGGGCCGGCGTACCAGCTCGTTCGCCAGCATGACGCCGCTGATCGGCAATCCGGACTCGCGGGTACGGCTCAGCAGCTCAGCCCCGCTGCCAAACGGGTACGGCACCGCGACCGCATCAGGGACGAGCGACGGGCTGCCAGTTTCGTCCTGGCTCAGCACAAAGCCGCCGCCGACCGAGTAATAGGTGCGGTTGCTCAGCTCCTTGCCTTCGCTGTCGGTGGCGGTGAATACCATCGCGTTGGAGTGGAAAGGCAGCCGCTTCCGCCGGTGCAGCACAATGTCTTCGTCGACATCAAAATCGATGAAGCGGGCCGGCGCACCGGTCCCCTGGAGGGCCAGCCTGCCGGTCTTCCGGGCTGACTCCACGCTGGGCCGGGCAGCGGCCGGATCAACCGACTCGGGGTGCTCGCCGAGGAGGCCGAGCACGATCGCGGGCACGCTGCCGTGCCCATGGCCAGTGGCACCGAGCGAGCCGAACAGCTCGACGTGCACTCGCGCGACCTGATCGAGTACCCCGTCAGCGACCAGGGAATCGGTGAACATGCCGGCCGCCCGCATCGGTCCCACCGTGTGCGAGCTCGACGGCCCGATCCCGATCTTGAACAGGTCGAACGCGCTGATCGCCATCGTCCCGGCGGGATTCCCCCCGGCACCGGTCTTGAGCTCCGCAGGCCGGGCTGACTCCCCGCTCCCGGCGGGACCGCCCCCGGCACCGGTCTTGAGCTCCGCAGGCCGGGCTGACTCCCCGCTCCCGGCGGGACTGCCCCCGGCGCCGGTCTTCGGCTTCGCCGGCCGGACTGATCTCTGGCCCCCGGCGGCCGGCCTCTGGCTGCTCACGCTGGGCCGATTCGCGTGGGCTCCCTGCGGTGGTGATAGGGCTGGCGTGGGTCTCTTGCGGTTGTTGCCGGACTGACGGTCATCGGCGCACCTTCTCCCCCTCTGGGTCGAACGGCGGGCGCAGCGACACCGTTGCCGCGCAGACCCGGCCGCCGACGTTGACCTGGTAGCGACCTGACTTCAGGTAGTCGGGCGTCACCACGTCACCGTCGGCCCGCCTGACGTACGCCAGACCGACCGACGCGCCGATCGTAGCTCCCCATGCCGCCGACGTCACCAGGCCGGCCGCTGCCTCGTCGCGTAGCAGCAGCTCACCGCCCCACATCATGACCTCGGGCTCGTCGAGCACGAACGAGACCAGCCGCTGCGACGGGCCAGCGGCCCGAGCCTGCTCTACCGCGTCCCGGCCGAGGAAGCCGATGTCGGTCTTGAGCTTGCACGCGAACAGCAATCCGGCCTCAACCGGGTTGTAGTCCGGCGTCAGTTCCCGGCCGAAGGCCCGGTACGCCTTCTCCAGCCGCATCGACTCGATCGTGTAGTACCCGCCGTTGACGACGCCCAGATCGGCCCCGGCTGACATCAGGTCTTCGTAGACGCCGACCGCGAACTCGGCGGCCACGCACAGCTCCCATCCGAGCTCACCGACGTAGGTCAGCCGGGTCGCCCGCGCCGTGGCGTAGCCCAGGTCAATCATCGCGCTCGACCCGAATCCGAAGGCTTCATTGGTCAGGTCGGCGCTGGTCAGCCGGGACAGCAGCGCCCGCGAACGCGGCCCCATCACACCGTAGACCGCGTACGACGAGGTCACGTCGGCCGCGGTCGCGCCGGTGGCGGGCAGCCGGCGGCCGATGTGGTCCAAGTCGCGCTGGGTCGAGGCCGAACTGCTGAACAGCAAGAACTCATCCGCGGCGGTCCTGCTGACCGTGATGTCGGCCTCGTACCGGCCGCCCGCATTCAGCATCGCGGTGTAAACGGTGCGGCCGACCGGTACATCCACGTCAGCGGTGCACAGCCACTGCAGGACCTCAAGCGCCCGCGGCCCGCTGACCAGGTACTTGGAGAACGAGGTCTGGTCGAACACGGCCACGGCCGCGCGGGTCGCGCGCTGTTCGGCGGCAGACCAGTCCAGCCAGTTCGGCTTGTCCCAGGAGTACTCGATCTTGGCCTGCTGCATCTGAGTCCGCTCCCCTGGCGGGGCAAAGACATTCGCCCGTTCCCAGCCCATCTTCGAGCCGAAGCACGCGCCGGCCCGCGCCAGCAGGTGGTAAGCGGGCGACCGGCGAAACGGCCGGGCGGTCTCCAGTTCCCGGTTCGGCCACGGGGTGGCGTAATGCAGCCCGAGCACCTCGCCGACCCGGTCCCGCAGCCACCGGTTGTTACCGTTGAACGCGGCGAACCGCCTGATGTCGACCACAGTCAAGTCCCGGCCGGGATCACCGTCGACGATCCAGTCCGCAAGCGCCTTGCCCGCCCCGCCGGCCGACGCGATGCCGACCGAGTTGAAGCCGGCTCCCACGTAGAAGTTGTCGAGTTCGGGCGCCGCACCCAGGATGAACTGGTTGTCTGGAGTAAAGCTCTCCGGTCCGTTGTAAAGCTTCTTCATTCCGGTCTCGGCGAGCGCCGGGATCCGCGTGATCGCGCTCTCCATCAGGATCGAAAAATGGTCCCAGTCTTCGCCTAGTAGCTGGAACTCGAACGGGTACGGGAGCTGGTCTGGGGCGACCCACGGCTTGGCGTCCGGTTCGAAGCCGCCGACGAGCAGGCCGCCGACCTCTTCCTTGATGTAGGTGTAGCCGTCCGGGTCGCGCAGCACCGGCAGGTCCGGGTGGACCCCGGCGATCTGGTCGGTCACCACGTAGAAATGCTCGGCTGAGTGCAGCGGCACGGTGACCCCGCACATCGCGCCGATCGCCTTGGCCCACTGCCCGGCGCAGTTGACGACGATCTCGGCCTCGATGTCGCCGCGGTCGGTCCGGACACCGGTAACGACCGGGCGCGCCCGGTCACTGTCGCCGGCGACCGTGATCGCGGTGACCCGGGTCCGTTCGCAGATCGCTGCCCCGCCCATCCGAGCGCCTTTGGCCAGCGCCATCGTCAGGTCGGTCGGGTTGGCCCGCCCGTCGCCGGGCAGCCAGAGAGCACCGACCAGGTCGACGGTGTCCATGATCGGATACAGCTCGGCCGCTCGTCTCGGAGTGATCAGCTCGCAGTCGAGCCCGAACGCCTCGGCCGTGGCGGCGGTCCGCCGCAGCGCCATCAGCCGGTCTCGGGTCCTGGCGACCGTAACCCCGCCGCACCGGCGAAATCCGGTCGCCAGCCCAGTCTCGGCTTCCAGCCGGTCATAAAGAGCCGTCGAGTACTGCACGAGCCGCGTCCCGCTTTCCGAGGCCCGCAACTGCCCGACCAGCCCAGCCGCGTGCCACGTCGTCCCGCACGACAACTGTCCCTGCTCCAGCAGCACCACATCGGTCCACCCGCGCTTGGTCAGGTGGTAAGCCACGCTCGTGCCGATGACGCCGCCACCGATGATCACGACCCTCGCCCGGCGCGGCAGCGCCGCTTCGGGGGGGATGGGGGGGTCGTCCCCCCGGGCAGATACGGCCCGACGGGGCAGTTCAGGCCTTCCAGGACCAGGCAGATCCCTCCCGCCTGGCGCCTCGGCCTGAGCTGCCCCGCCCGGCCTTCCGTCCCCCGGAGTGAGCTCTTCTTCGCTATCAGTCATCCCGTTGGACCTCGTCGAGCACCTTGCCAAAACCTGGCCTAGTAAAACCTTCGACCGCGCCGTCGAACCGTTCCATCCCCCAGGCCCAGAAGTCGAAGTCGATCGGGCTCACCGCGGCCTGGATCGCGCCCCATAGCGTCCAGCCGTACTTGCCGACGAGGCCCAGCAGCATCGCCCGTGCGATCTTGTTGCGCAGCGGGCGGCCGTAGTACTCGGTGATCAGCTCGGCCAGGGCGGCCTCCGGCAAGTGACACTCAGCCCAGGTGTTGCCGAGCTCGAAGCAGGCGTCGTTGTTGCCCGAGTACTCGTAGTCGATCAGCCAGATCTTTCCGCCGTCGTCGATGAAGTTGGCCGCGAGCAGGTCGTTGTTGCACGGGACGGTGCCATCCGCGCGCACCGTGAGTGCTTGCTCGGCGGCAAGGAAAGCGTCATCGAATTCGTCGTAGCCGTCCGGGATTTTGAAACCGCGATCAGCCGCGACGGCCCGATACCGGCGCTGGATCTCGAACATGTTGAAGTCGCCGTCGAACCGCTCGGCGCCGTGCAGCGCCCGGCAAGCCCGGGCGACCCGCTTCAGGTTCGCCGGATCGGCCACGTCGGCGTTAGTCAGCGTTGTGCCCTCGATGTAGCCGATCACCAGGACGCCGACCTGCGGCGCGTACTCGATCACCGGCGCGCCGACGCCGGCCGCGGCCGCGCGCTGCGAGTTGCGGTATTCGTGCTCCCGGTCGATGGCCAGCAACTCGGAGCCTCCGGAGGCGACCCGAGCCACATAGGTAGCTTTCTCCTTACTGATCTTGAAGTTCCGATTGGTCAGCCCGCCAGGCAGTTCGGTCACGCTGAGGCGACCGGTCGCGATGCTCGGCACCTGGTCGAAGATCTCGGCCAGATCAGCGCCGGTGTCCGCGTCCAAGCCGCCCTCCAGGTCCGGTTGCGATTCGCGAGTTTGACTGCGTCGTTTTGTGAAGCAGCGCCGTCCTGCAAAATCGTAGGCAGGAGATGGCTAAAAGGTCTAGATCTAAGAGCGAGGTTTTCCGACAGATCGGGAGTAGTGACCACATAGGGTCTGGACAGTTAGCCCCGGCGGTCCTTACGCTGGCGCATCAGCCTGCGCCCCGTCTTCGTGGAGGACCCTCCGATGAGCGCAACCACAGAACAGACCGGCGGGGACCGCGATAGCGCCGATCTGGCCCAGTTCGGATACCGGCAAGAGCTCAAGCGCTCGCTCGGTGTCTTCAGTTCCTTCGCGGTCGCCTTCAGCTACATCTCGCCGTCGACTGGCATCTTCACGCTGTTCTTCCTGGGCCTGACCACGATCGGCGGCGCGTTCTTCTGGACCTGGCCCATCGTCGCGGCCGGTCAGTTCATCATCGCGCTGAACTTCGCCGAGATCTCGAGCCACTATCCGATCGCCGGGTCGGTCTTCCAGTGGACCAAGTACCTGGCCGGACGCAGTTACGCCTGGTTCTCCGGCTGGATCTACCTGTTCGCCGGCATCCTGACCGTGACCTCGGTGGTATCCACGCTGCCGCTGGCGCTGATCCCCACGCTGAACGGCCTCGGCTGGCACAGCCTGCAGCTCACCTTGCACACCGAGCTGGTGTTCGCCGCGATCACGCTCGTGGTGATCACGGTGCTGAACATCTACGGCGTCCGGCTGGTCGCCATCATCAACAACACCGGCGTGCTGTTCGAGATCCTCGGCATGTTCGTGTTCGCGATCATCTTGATGATCTTCCACAATCACCAGGGTGCGGGCGTGATCTTCAAGACCGGGGGCCTGCACACCACCTTCTTCAGCGGCAACAACTCGTTCCTGATCGCGATGTTCATGTCGCTGTTCGTGATCTACGGCTTCGACACGGCCTCCACGCTGGCCGAGGAAACCAAGGAGCCGCGCCGGAACGCCCCCAAGGCCGTGCTCTTCTCGGTGATCGGCGCGTTCGTCATCGGCGGCGTGTTCCTGCTCGCCACCTTGATGGCCATCCCGAACATGCACAAGGCCATCGCCGGCGCTTTCGGGCCGGCTCAGATCATCGAGGCCAACTTCTCCCCGCACTTCGCCACGCTGTACTTGTTCGTGGTGTCGGCGGCGATCTTCGTGTGCTGCCTTTCCATCATGGCGGCGACCATCAGGCTCGGCTTCAGCATGGCGCGCGACAACCAACTGCCGCTCTCCAAGCCGCTCGCGAAGGTGGCGCCTAAGCTGCACACCCCGGTGTGGACCTGCATCGTCATCGCGCTGCTGGCGGCGATCCCGTTCATCGAGTTCTCCGGTGCGGCCACGATCGCGATCGCGGCCACCGCGATGATCTACTTCGCCTACTTCCTCGGCAACATCGCGATCCTGCGGGCCAGGCTCAGAGGCTGGCCGAAGACCGACGCCCCGTTCAAGCTCGGCCGATGGGGGCTGGTCGTCAACGTAATCGGCTTGCTCTACGGCGGACTGATGCTGGTGAACTTCGCCTGGCCCAGAGCCGCGAGCAACCCGAATCCGAATCAGACGGTGATCGGCGGCGTCCAGTTGCTCAACTTCCACATCGGGTTCGTGAACAAGATCCCGATCCTGTGGACGGTGTTCATTGTGATCGCGATCATCGGGCTCATCTACTACGCGGTCGCGGGCAAGAACAAGGAGTTCGCTTCCGTACAGGCGCCGGCTGGCGACGACGCTCCCGTCCCCACCGGCTGACACATGGGCTTACTCACGTTTACGCAGGTCAGGGGCCAATCATTGCCGATAGCGCTGCGGTTGGCCCCTGGCCTTACTCCTTTCGGTCCGGCCGCCGCTGTCGGGTGGGGCGGGTAGCGTGGCGGCTGGTTCTCCTGGCTCGGCGGAAGGGCAGTCGATGGCATCAGATCAGGGGGTAGCCGCTCCGCCCGTGCCAGCCAGCACTGCGCCAGCCAATACCGAGCCGACCAGTGGCGCGCCGTCTGGCCTGCGGGCCAGCTCGATCTGGCATCCCAGGCTGCCCGGCCGCCGGCCACCCAAGATCGTCCGCGGCCCTGGCACCACCGTGCACGGGCAGATCGAGGACTGGCTGGCCGACGCGATCGCCTCCGGGCAACTCACGCCCGGCGACCGGCTGCCGACCGAGCAGGAACTAGCCGCCTGGCTGGGTGTCAGCCGGATGACCTTGCGGCACGCCCTGGCCGAACTGGCCCAGCGCGGCCTGGTCACCAGGACGGTCGGCCGCACTGGCGGCACGTTCGTGGCCGAGCCGAAACTGGTCCAGGACCTCACCGTGCTGGCGGGCTTCTCTGAGCAGTTGCGCAAGCACGGCCTGGTGGCCGGGGCGCGGGTGCTGGCCGCCAGCGAGATCCCGGCGAGCCGGGCCGCCGCCGCCGCACTGGAAATCGAAGTCGGCGAACCCGTCTACGAAGTCCGCCGGCTCAGGCTGGCCGACGGCAAGCCGATCCTGATCGAGCATTCGCTGTTTCCTGCGCGGCACTGCCCTGGCCTGCTCGAATCCCGGCTAGACGGATCCTTGTACGAACTGCTCGACGAGAAGTACGGGCAACGGCCGCACCGGGCCAAGGAGAGCCTTGAGCCAGTGACGGCTGGCGTGCGCGAAGCCGAGGCCTTGCAGGTCGCCGAGGGCGCGCCGCTGATGCTGGTCGAGCGCACCGCGTACACCCAGTCGGGGGTCGCACTGGAGTACGCCCGCGATCTCTTCCGAGGCGACCGCACCAGGGTCGTCGTGTGGACTTCGGAACTGGCGGGCGAACTGTAGCTACCGCCTGAACTGCCGGATTGCCATCACGACGATGGCCAGCGGAACGAAGAGCCAGGACATTCGGGTGCTGTAGTAACGCAGTTCCCGGCTCACGTCGGCTCCTGAGACCTCAGCCTCAAGCGCGCCTGGCCGACTCAGTGCGATCGCGTACCCGGCAAGCGGCAGGTAGTTGAGCCCGGTGCCGATAAGCCAGAGCGCGAAGACTACCCCGCCGACACCTGCGACAGCCGTCAGGACCCAGCCGCCGAGCGCTAGGCCGCCGAGCGCGCCGACGACGAACTCTGCCAGGATGAGCCGCCTGCGCAGCTTCGAGCCGCTGCCGCCGTGCATGTCGATCGCGGCGAACCGTCTGACATTCATTTTGGCCTAGCCTTAGCCGGAACCGAGCGGACAAGTAGCCATTTATCATATTCCCGATAGCGGTGGCCGAACTCTTGCCACGCCGTCGGGCACACTGGGCGGACGCCCTGGACAGAACCTTGAAGGACCTCCGGCTCCACTCCTGACTGCCGGATGCCGCGCGCCGCACGCCGGCTGTTAGGAACGCAGCAACGAGAAGAGCCCCGGTTGGCGGAGGCGGACATCGCTGTCGGCGGATGCGGTGGAGGGCTGAATATCTGTGGCTCGTGTTGCCAATTGGGCTTTAGGGTGTTCTGGGACTGCGGGCGCAGTTCGGGCGACCGGGTGAATGTGCGGATTCACCCCCTAGATATTGCAAATCGAGTTGTCTGCACATTTGGTGGCTGCAGCGGTGGGTCTCTGGGGTAGGATCCCGGATCCGGGGGTCTGGTTTCCGGGATAGCCGCCGGTCAGGTGCATCCGTGCCCCGCTGGTGTTGTTCCTTGCCGAGGAAGCAACAACATCGGTGCCGCTCTGGTGTCGTAATAGGTGCATCTGGCAGAACGGTCAGCGCTGATGAGCCGGACTCGGGCGGGGAACTCGTCGTCGAGTGGACAGCGCAGCTCAGCACGCCCCGTTCAGGTTCCAAGAGCGCGGCATGACTCTCCTTCGCGACGCTAGGAGCGTTGCCGTGCAGGTCAGGTCGGCCGACAGGTGGATCAGCCGCATCGCGGCGGCCACCGTGGCCGGCCTGGCCGGCGTTGCCGGCGCCCTGAGTTACAGCCATATGCGCCAGCTTGCCCAGGACCACGGCCAGGCTGGCTGGCACGCCCACACGTTCCCGCTGTCGGTCGACGGCATCGAGATCGTGGCCTCGCTCGTCCTGCTCGCCGACCGGCGGGCTGGACGCCGGCCGGGTTGGCTGCCCTGGACAGCCCTGGCAGCCG
>DASYAT010000136.1:0-1673 GCA_036501205.1 Streptosporangiaceae bacterium
AGCGGCTGAAACAGATGATGCTCGCTCTGGTCGACCAGCGTGACCTGGCACGGCGCCCGCCGCAGCGCCCGGGCCGCGAACAGGCCGGCGAACCCGCCGCCCACGATCACGACCCGGGCGGCCTGCCCGTTGGTCCCGCCGCTCATCATGGGGTCGGGTCAGCCCACACGTCGCCGTTGTGCAGCAGCGCGTCGGCCTCCTTCGGGCCCCAGCTGCCCTTCGCGTAACTGTGCACAGGCACGACATCGCCCAGTACCGGATCGACGATCCGCCAGGCCTGCTCGACCGTGTCCTGGCGCGCGAACAGCCCGCGGTCGCCTGACAACGCCGCCCCGATCAGCCGGTCGTACGGCCGCATGTCGCTCGCCGGCTGCTCGGCGAACGTCAGTGTCTCCGACTGCGGCTGCCAGCCCGCGCCCGGCTTCTTGCCGGCCACCGTCAGGCTGACCCGGGCCGCCGGGTTGATGCGGAAGCGCAGTGCGTTCACGTCAGAGCTTCCAAGCTGGATTCCGAAAACATCGTGCGGTGGCTGCTTGAACCTGATGCTGATCTCGGTGGCCGTGATCGGCAGGCACTTGCCGGCCCTGATCAGGATCGGCACGCCGGACCACCGCCAGGAATCCAGCGCCAGCCGCACGGCGACGAAGCTCTCCACGGTCGAGTTGGGGTCCACGCCCTTGACGTCACGGTAGCCGTCGTACTGGCCGCGCACCGTGGTCTCCGGGGTGAGCTCGGACATCGCGCCGATCACCTCGGACTTGGAGGACCGCCAGGCGTCGATGCCGCGATTGTCCGGCGGCTCGGCCAGCACGGACGCGAGTACCTGCAGCATGTGGTTCTGCAGCACGTCCCTGATCGCCCCGGTCTTGTCGTAGAACGCGCCTCGATCCGACACGTCGAACGCCTCGGCCATCGTGATCTCGAGGCTCTGCACGTGATTGCGGTTGAGCAGCGGCTCGATCATCGAGTTGGCGAACCGGACGAACAGCATGTTCTCCACCGGGTCCAGGCCCAGCCAGTGGTCGACTCGATAGATGTCGTCCTCGGAGAAGTGCTGGTGCATGGTGTTGTTCAGCGCCTGCGCGCTGGCCAGGTCGTGGCCGAACGGCTTCTCCACCATCACCCGCGAGTTCACCGAATGTCCGGCCTGCGCGATGCCGTCGGTGATCCGGCCGAACAGCGCCGGCGGGACCTCCAGGTAGAACAGCACCTTCTTGTCTTTGCCGCCGATCTCCACCGACATCTGGTCGTAGGTGCCGGCCGAATCCAGGTCGCCGTCGATGTACTTGAGCAGGCCGAGCATCTTGGCCGCGGCCGCCGATTTCGGGTCGATCCCGTTGTGGCTCAGCGACTGCGCGGCGTAGTCACGGAACTGGTCGATACCCCACCCGCTCTTGGCGACCCCGATCACCGGCACGTCGAGCACGCCGCGCTCGACGAGCCCGACCAGGGCGGGAAACGTCTCTAGCTTGGCGAGGTCGCCGGTCGCGCCGAAAATTACCAGCGCGTCGGCTTTTTCAGTGGACGTGGTCATGGCTGCTCCTCTTTTGGGCTGACACGAAGTCCTTGTCGTTAAGCCGGCGTCTAAACACGTAGTACGTCCAGGCCGTGTACGCGATCACGACGGGAAGCAAGACCAGCGCGACGACCGTCATAACTTTCAGCGGGTAGCT